>DATEOQ010000343.1:0-8474 GCA_035273905.1 Candidatus Eiseniibacteriota bacterium
CGGTGCTCGTCGTGGACATCGAGCGTGAGGAGCTTCGACTGGGGGGCGCCGCCAACGTCGCGCACAACGTGCGCGCGCTCGGCGCCGATCCGATCCTGATCGGGGTCGTCGGCGAGGATCAGGCGGCTGCCGACCTGGATCGCCTCCTCCGCTCGCGCGGGGTGGATCCGTCGGGACTCGTCCGCGATCCGTCCCGCCGCACCACGCTCAAGACGCGCATCATCGCGCATCACCAGCAGGTGCTGCGTGCGGACGAGGAGGGCCGGGACGCGCTCGCGACCGCTCCCGAATCCGCGCTCTGGGATCGAGTGGAGCAGGCCATCAGCCATGCGGACGCCGCGCTCGTGAGCGACTACGGCAAGTGCGTCGTCACCCCGGCGCTCCTGTCGAAGCTCCTCCCGGCCCTCGAGCGGAACGGCGTGCCGAGCGCCGTGGATCCCAAGGAAGAGCACTTCTTCCGCTACACGGGTGTCAGCGTCATCACGCCGAACGCCTCCGAGGCGGCGCAGGCGTGGGGACGCAGGCTCAAGACCGAGGCCGAGCTGATCGAGGCGGGCTTTGGCCTCCGTGAGAAGCTCGACGCGGGATCGGTCCTCATCACGCGCGGCGAGGAAGGGATGTCCCTCTTCACACGTGAAGGGCACACGCACTTCCCGACGCGCGCGCGCAAGGTGTACGACGTGACCGGCGCGGGGGACACGGTCGTCGCCACGATCGCGACCGCGCTCGCCGCGAGGGCCTCGCTCCCCGAAGCGTGCGTGCTCGCGAACCACGCGGCGGGGATCGTCGTCGCGCAGCTCGGCACCGCGACGGCCGGAGCCGAGGAGCTGATCACCTCCCTCGAGGACCTTCCCGTTGGGTGAGATCCTCACTCTCGAGGAAGCGCTCCGCCGGCGCGCCGCGGCGCGAGTGCTCCGGCAGACCTATGTGTTCACGAACGGCTGCTTCGACGTGATCCATCCGGGGCACGTGGCGCTCCTGCACCAGGCGCGGGGCCTCGGGCACGTGCTCGTCGTCGGACTCAACTCGGACCGCTCCGTGCGCGCGCTGAAGGGGAACGGGCGGCCCGTCCAGAGCGCGGAGGCGCGAGCGACGGTCCTCGCCGCCCTCGCGGATGTGAGCTCCGTCGTCGTCTTCGACGAGGACACCCCGCTCGAGCTGATCCAGGCCTTGAAGCCGGACGTGCTCGTGAAGGGCGGGGACTACGCCCCCGAGCAGGTGGTGGGGCGCGATGTGGTCGAGAAGGCGGGGGGACGCCTGGTCCTCGTGCCCCTCGTTCCAGGGGCGTCGACCTCCGCGATCCTCTCCCGCCTCTAGGCGCGATCCGGGGCGCGCCTCACCCGAACCGTGTCCCGCATCCGAGTCTCCTGCAATGCCTTGCGGGGCCAACGCTTCCCGCCGCACCCTTGACACTCACGCGCGCGAGCCGGTAACGTCGTCCGGTTCCAGCCCGTGGAAACACAACTCCGAACGACGAACCGATGGCGCGCCGCCGCGCTCGTGGAGCGACTCGAAGCTCGACGGGCCCTCGGCCGGTGCCGCCGGATCGCCACCACCCTTGAAGGAGGTATGCCTCGAGTGAAACGTGTGCGAAGGGTCGTCATCATGGGCGCCGGCGGGCGCGACTTTCACAACTTCAACACCTTCTTCAAGGACAACCGGAACTACGAAGTGGTGGCGTTCACCGCGTCCGCTCAAATTCCCGGCATCGACGACCGGAAGTACCCGAAATCGCTCGCCGGAGCGGCCTACCCGAAGGGCATTCCCATCTACAGCGAGCAGGAGCTGCCCGAAATCGTGCGCGAGCGCGACGTCGATCTGGTGGTCTTCGCCTACAGCGACGTCTCTCACGAGTACGTGATGCACAAGGCATCCTGGGTCGCGGGAATGGGATGCGACTTCATGCTCATGGGGCCGAAGTCGACCCAGCTGAAAAGTCGCGTGCCGGTGGTGGCTGTGACCGCGGTGCGGACCGGATCCGGGAAGAGCCAGACGACGCGGAAGGTCTGCGCGGTGCTCAAGGCGATGGGGAAGAAGGTCGTCGCCATCCGGCATCCGATGCCGTACGGCGAGCTCTCGAGGCAGGGCGTGCAGCGCTTCGCCTCCTACGCCGATCTCGAACGCCACAAGTGCACGATCGAGGAGCGCGAGGAGTACGAGCCGCACCTCGACAACGGCACCATCGTCTACGCCGGCGTCGACTACAAGGAGATCCTCGCGGCCGCCGAGAAGGAAGCGGACGTGATCGTGTGGGACGGCGGCAACAACGACTTCGCCTTCTACGACCCGGATCTCACGATCGTCGTCGCCGATCCGCACCGTCCGGGACACGAGCGGCGCTACCATCCCGGCGAGACCAACGTGCGCCTGGCCGACGTGGTGATCCTCAACAAGGAAACCACGACCGACTACGCGAACATCGAAGCGGTGCGCGCGTCGGTGCAGCAGCTGAACCCCGACGCGGTCATCATCGACGCCGCCTCGCCCATCTCGGTCGACCGTCCGGAGCTCATCAAAGGGCGCCGCGCGCTCGTGATCGAAGACGGGCCCACGCTCACGCACGGCGAGATGAAGTACGGTGCCGGCGTGATCGCGGCGAAGCGCCTCGGCGCGAAGGAGATCGTGGATCCGAGGCCGTGGCTGGTCGGCGAGATCCAGGACACGTTCCGCCAGTATCCGGACATCGGGCCGCTCCTCCCCGCCATGGGCTACTCGCCCGAGCAGATCCGCGACATGGAGCGGACCATCAACGCCACGGAGTGCGACGTCGTCATCGTCGCGACGCCGATCGACCTCCGGCGGCTCATGAAGATCCACACGCCGTCCGTGCGCGTCGGCTACGAGCTCGAGGAGATCGGGCGGCCGAAGCTCGAAGACGTGCTGGCCGAGGCGCTGAGCCGCCTCGCCAAGGGCAGGAAGCCGGCGGCGATGGGAACCAAGGCGGGGGCCAAGCGTCCGCCCAAGAGCGGCGTTCGCCGCGCGGCACGGAAGGCCGGGCCACTTCCGAGACGAGGGAGCCGATGAATCTTCACGAATACCAGGGGAAGGAGATCTTCCGCGCGGCCGGGATTCCGGTGCCGCCGGGAGAGGTGGCGAAAACCGCGAACGAAGCCGTGGCGATCGCCGGACGGCTCGGCTATCCGGCCGTGGTCAAGGCACAGGTTCTGATCGGAGGCCGCGGCAAGGCGGGCGGCGTGAAGGTGGTCAAGACGCCGGAGGAGATGGCGCGCGAGGCGGGGCGCATTATCGGCATGGACGTTCGCGGACACACCGTGCACAAGGTCCTCATCACGCCGAGCGCCGACATCGATCGTGAGTACTACGCGGGCGTCGTGCTGGACCGGAAGACCGAGACGCCGCTCCTCATGGTGAGCCCGGCCGGCGGCATCGACATCGAGGAGGTCGCGCAATCGACCCCCGAGAAAATCCTGCGCATCCATCTCGATTCGCGCGGCCTGCCCGACTACAGGGCGCGCGAGGCCGCCCGCTTCCTCGATTCACGGTGGGACGTTCAGAAGCAGCTCGCCCGCGCCCTGTTACGGCTCGCGCGCGTCTACCGCGACCAGGATTGCTCGCTCGCCGAGATCAATCCGCTCGTGGTCACGAAGAAGGGCGAGGTCTGGGCGCTCGACGCCAAGGTGGTGATCGACGACAACGCGCTCGACCGCCATCCCGATCTCGCCGAGCTGCGCGATCTCGGGGCCGAGGATCCGGGCGAGGTGGAGGCGCGCGAGCGCGGCCTCTCCTACGTCCGCCTCGACGGCACCATCGGCTGCGTGGTGAACGGGGCCGGACTCGCGATGGCGACGATGGACCTGATCCAGTACCACGGCGGGAAGCCGGCCAACTTCCTCGACATCGGCGGCTCCAGCAATCCGGACAAGGTCACCGCCGCGATGAACATCCTCACGCGCGACTCGCGCGTGCGGGCGGTGCTCTTCAACATTTTCGGCGGCATCACCCGCTGCGACGACGTCGCGCGCGGGCTCCTCACCGCGCTCGACCGGATCGGCACCAAGACGCCGATCGTGATCCGGCTCACCGGGACGAACGAGAAGGAGGCGCGCGATCTCCTGAGCGCGCGCGGCATGACCGCCTTGAGCGACATGGACGAAGCGGTGCGCGCGGTGATCGCCCGCGCGGCGGAGGCGGCATGAGCATCCTGGTCGGGCGGGGGTCCAAGGTTCTGGTCCAGGGCATCACCGGTAGGGACGGCTCCTTCCACGCGAAGCAGATGAAGGAGTACGGGACGAAGGTCGTGGCGGGCGTGACTCCGGGCAAGGGAGGCACGGACGTCGCCGGCATCCCGGTCTTCGATTCGGTCCAGGAAGCGGTGGCGAAGACGCGCGCCGACGTGTCGGTGATCTACGTTCCGGCGGCGCTCGCGCAGGACGCCATCTACGAAGCGGTCGACGCGGAAGTCCCGCTCGTCGTCTGCATCACGGAAGGGCTCCCGGCGCGCGACATGGTCGAGGTGGCCTCGTATCTCGAGGGGCGCTCGACGCGCTTGATCGGCCCGAACTGCCCGGGGCTCATCACGCCGGGGCAGTGCAAGGTCGGCATCATGCCCGGGTTCATCCACACGCCGGGGAGGATCGGCCTCGTCAGCCGGAGCGGCACGCTCACCTATGAAGTCGTGTATCAGCTCACGCGCGCCGGCATGGGGCAGTCGACCTGCATCGGCATTGGCGGCGACCCCATCGTGGGCACGCGCTTCGTCGACACGCTCGCCCTCTTCGAGGCGGACGATTCGACCGACGCCATCGTCCTGATCGGCGAGATCGGCGGGACGGACGAGGAAGACGCCGCGGCGCTCATCGAGAAGCACGTCACCAAACCGGTGGTCGCGTTCATCGCCGGCCAGACGGCTCCGCCCGGAAAGCGGATGGGGCACGCCGGAGCGATCGTCTCCGGAGGCGCCGGCACCGCGCAGGAGAAGATGGCGCGGTTCGAGCGCGCGGGCGTTCCGGTGGCCAAGGTGCCGTCGGAGATCCCGGGCCTCATTCAGGCCGCGCTCCGCGCGAAGCGCCCCGCACGGCTCAAGCTGGTGTCGAAGGCGGCGGGGAAGAAGAAGGCTGCCCCGAAAGCGCGCAAGGCGAGTGCGGGGGAGAAGGCGGCCAAGGCGAAAGCCACGAAGGGTAGGAAGGCTAAGGCGAAGACGGCTACGAGGTCATCGAGCTCGAAGCGGACAGGTCGGAGGTAGACGTTCCGCGCGGGCTTCGCCCGCGCGCTTAATGGGCTTCCCTTCCAATGGGGGAGCCCATTTCATGCGACCATCCCAGGAGGAAACGTAATGGCAGTCGAAGAGACCTTGTTCATGATCAAGCCGGACGCGGTGGCGGCCAGGAAGGTGGGGCTCATCCTCGCGGAGATCGAGAAGGCTGGATTCGAGGTCCTCGGGATGAAGATGGTCCGCATCACCCCCGAGGACGCGCGTCGCTTCTACGCGGTGCACGAGGGGAAGCCCTTCCTCGAGGAGCTCGTCCAGTTCATGTCCTCCGGCCCCGCGGTTCCATGCCGGCTCCGCCGCGACAACGCCATCCTGTTCCTCCGCGAGCGGATCGGCGCGACGGATCCCAAGGAGGCCAAGCCGGGCACGATCCGCGCGCTCTATGCGGAATCCAAAGGGAAAAACGCGGTCCACGCCTCGGACTCCCCCGAGTCCGCGCGGACCGAGATTCCGTTCTTCTTCTAGGCGAGGCGCCGGGGGCGCCGCGCTCGGTCAGGCCCATGCAGATCGATCTGAACAAGCTGCCGCAGGGTGCGAGCAAGCTCGACTACGAGCTTCCGCCCGAATTGGTGGGAATCACGCCCCAGGACGTCACGGTGGAGGGCCCGCTCAAGCTCCACCTCTCGCTCGATCGCCGCGGCGACGAGATCTGGATCCGGGGACGGCTGCAACTCGTTGCGGTCCAGGAATGTAGCCGGTGCCTCACCGATTTCAAGGAGCCGCTCGACTTGGAGTTCGAGGTCTTCTGTGCTAAGGTGCACAGCCCCAACGTGGTGAGTGCGTCCGTGGTGGATGGGGACGATGAGGGGGTGCATGTCCACGATGGCCGGATGCTCTCCATCGACTCAGAGATCCGGGAGGCCGTGATCCTCGGCCTCTCCATGAAGCCGCTTTGCAAGGAAACGTGCGCGGGGCTTTGCCCCACATGCGGCGACGATCGAAACCTGGGACCTTGCCGCTGCGCACGTGCGGCCGCCGGGTGATCCGCTGACCGTGGATCGCCGGGCTGGGCCCGACTCCATCTCGACACGAGGGTTCACGACGAATGGCCGTTCCCAAGCGAAGGCACTCGAGCACGCGCGGCAAGAAGCGCCGCACCAACTGGAAGCTGAGCGTTTCGTCGCGGTCGCTCTGTTCCCACTGCAGCCAGCCCAAGCTCCCCCACCGCGTCTGCGGTCACTGCGGCTACTACGCCGGGGAGGAGATCATCACCCGGGAGGCGTCGAAGACCACCTGAGGCGTCCAGAGGACTGACCCATGGGCCGCCAAGGAACAGGACCGGTCATCGGTGTCGACGCCATGGGGGGGGACTTCGCCCCGCGGGTCGTCATCCAGGGGGCGCTCGAAGCCCTACGTGAGTCCGAAGCGATGTTCGACGTCGCTCTCGTGGGGGACGAATCGGCGATCGTCGAGGAAGCCGACCGCCTCGGAGTCCGCTCCCGCCTTCCACGCATCATCCACGCGTCCGAGCAGGTCGAGATGGCCGAGTCCGCGGCCTCGTCCGTGCGGAAGAAACGCGATTCCTCGATCAGCGTCTCCGCCCGCCTCCAGAAGGAGCACGAGACCGACGCCCTCGTCTCCGCGGGCAATACCGGCGCGGTCGTGGCGGCCGCGCTCTTCGATCTGGGCCGGATCGAATCGATCCAGCGTCCCGCCATCGCCACCGTGCTTCCGACGCCGCAGGGCAACGTCGTCGTGCTGGACGTGGGCGCGACCTCCGATCCCAAGCCGATCCACCTCTACCAGTTCGCGTTGATGGGAAGCATCTACGCGCGGCTCGTGCTCCACGTCGAGCGCCCGCGTGTCGGCCTCCTCAACATCGGCGAGGAGGCGGAGAAGGGGAGTGAGCTCTACTACGAGGCGCATCAGCTCTTGAAGCGGAGCCCGGTCCACTTCGTCGGCAACGTGGAGGGACGGGACATCATCCTCGGCACCGCGGACGTCGTCGTCTGCGACGGCTTCGTGGGGAACGTGCTCCTCAAGTTCGCGGAGAGCGTGATCCCCTCGATCTCGGGGATGATCAAGGACGAGATCCAGCGCCATCCACTCTCGATGATGGCCGGACTCCTCTTGAAGCCCGCGTTCCGCCGCCTCCGCCGGCGTCTCGACTACTCCGAGGTGGGCGGCGCGCCGCTCCTCGGCGTCGATGGAACCTGCATCATCGCCCACGGCCGCTCGAACGTCCGCGCGATCAAGAACGCGATCCGCGTGGCCGCGCGCTGCGCCGAGGCCGGGGTGGCCGAATCCATCCGCGCCGAGCTCCAGCGCCTTGCTCCGGAGGCTGCCTGATCACCCCGAGACGCGACGTCCACATCATCGGGACGGGCTCCTGCGTTCCCGACCGCGTGCTCACCAATCAGGATCTCGAACAGATCGTCGACACCTCGGACGAGTGGATCACGAGCCGCACCGGGATCAAGGAGCGTCGGATCTCCGATCCGGCGACCCCCTCCTCCGTGCTTGCGACGAAAGCGGCCGAGCGCGCGCTCGAGATCGCGGGACTCAAAGGGATCGATCTCGATCAGATCGTCATCGGGACGGTGACGGGGGATCGCACGTTTCCATCGACCGCGTGCATCGTGCAGGACCGCATCGGCGCGACGCGCGCGCACGCGTTCGACATCTCTGCCGCCTGCGCGGGCTTTCTCTACGGGCTCTCGGTCGGACGGAGCGCGATCGAGTCGGGCGCCGCCGACACGGTGCTCGTCATCGGCGTGGAGACGCTCTCGAAGATCGTGAACTGGACTGACCGGAACACCTGCGTCCTCTTCGGCGACGCCGCGGGTGCGGTCGTCCTCCGCTCGACCGGCGCCCCCGGGGGAATCCTGGCAACGCGGCTCCACTCGGATGGCGCGCTCGTGCATCTCCTCGAGATGCCGGCCGGCGGGTCGCTCATGCCCCCCTCGCACGAGACGGTGGCCCAGCGGCTCCACACGATCCACATGAGCGGGAACGACGTCTTCAAGCACGCCGTGCGCGCCATGGAGTCGGTCGCGCTCGAGGCGCTGGAAGCCGCGGGACGGAAGCCCGAGGACCTCTCGCTCCTCGTGCCGCATCAGGCGAACTACCGGATCATCGACGCGACCGCGCGGCGTCTCGGCCTCCCGATGGAGAAGGTCTTCGTGAACCTCGACCGCTACGGCAACACCTCGGCGGCGTCGATTCCGCTCGCGCTCGACGAGGCGAATCGCGGGGGACGCATCCGCAAGGGGGACCTGGTGGAGATGGTGACCTTCGGCGGCGG
>DATEOQ010000344.1:0-2804 GCA_035273905.1 Candidatus Eiseniibacteriota bacterium
CGTCGATCCGGCTGCGACCGGGCTCGGGGAAATCCCACCAGTGCACGCTCTCCGGTTCCCCGGAGCCGCCGGGGCGGATCACGTTCTGGTGGAGCTCCTCGGCAACGAACGGCGTGTACGGCGCGAGGAGGCGCGAGACGACGCGCAGGCACTCGAACAGCGTGTCGTAGGCCGCGCGCTTGTCCGCCGGGTCGCCGGACTTCCAGAACCGCCGGCGCGACCGCCGCACGTACCAGTTGGAAAGCTCTTCGAGGACGAAGTCCTGGATGGCGCGCGCGCCGCGCGTCAGGTCGTATGCGTCGAACGCCTCGCGCGCCGTGCCGATCAGGGTCTGGAGGCGCGACGTGATCCATCGGTCGAGGAGCGTCGGGCTGGAGGGCTCCTTCCGCGCCGGATCGTAGTCGTCGATGTTCGCGTAGAGCGCGAAGAACTGGCCCACGTTCCGTAGCGTCCCGAGCAGCTTCTTCGTGACCTCGGTGACCCCCTCCACGTCGAACCGCGTGGCCGTCCAGAGGGGGCTCACCGCCATCAGGTAGAACCGGAGCGCGTCGGCGCCGCGCTGGTCGAGGATGGTCTCGGGGTTGACGGTGTTTCCCTTCGTCTTGCTCATCTTCTTGCCCTGCTTGTCGAGGATCAGCTCGAGCGGCAGGACGTGCTTGTACGGCGCGCGCCCCGAGACATGGACCGCGATCGCCATGAGCGTGTAGAACCAGCCCCGCGTCTGGTCCATCCCTTCGGACACGAAGTCGGCCGGGAAGAGCCGGTCGAAGTCCTTCTCGTGCTCGAACGGATAGTGCCACTGCGCGTAGGGCATGGCCCCGGAGTCGAACCACACGTCGATGACCTCGGGCACGCGCCTCTGCTCCGCGCCGCAGCCCGGACAGTCGAAGGTGACCTGGTCCACGTACGGACGGTGGAGATCCAAGTTCTCGGGGACGTTCTTTCCCTGCTCGAGCTCCGCGATGCTTCCGACGCACCGCTCCGAGCCGCACGACGCGCAGCGCCAGATCGGCAGCGGCGTGCCCCAGTAGCGGTTCCGCGACAGAGCCCAGTCGATGTTGTTCTCGAGCCAGTTGCCGAAGCGGCTCGACCCGACGTCCGGCGGATGCCACGCGACCGTCTTGTGCGCGGCCAGGAGCTGATCGCGGTAGCGCGTCGTCGCGATGTACCAGGTCTTCCACGCGTAATAGAGGAGCGGCGAGTCGCAGCGCCAGCAGAAGGGATAGCTGTGGGTCGTCATCTCCTCGCGGTAGAGCGAACCGTGCTTCCGGAGCCAGCGCCGGATCTCGGGCTCCGCGTCCTTCACGAACTCACCCGCCCACGGCGTGACCTCCGCGGTGAAGCGCCCGCGCGAATCCACCGTGTGATGCTGCGGCAGATCGAGCTTCCGGCCGAGCTGGTAGTCGTCCTCGCCGTACATGACGGCGGTGTGGACCACGCCCGTTCCGTCTTCGGTCGTGACGAAGTCGGCCTCGACCACCATGTAGCCCTTCTTCTCCGTGATCTCCTCGAGATCGATGAAGTCGAAGAGCGGCCGGTAGCGCTTGCCGACGAGGTCGCGCCCCTTCATCTCCGCTTCGATCGCGTACTCCCCTTCGAGCTGGGCGAGACGCGCGCGGGCGAGGTAGTAGCGCTCGTCCTTGCCGTCGACCTTCTGCTTCACGCGCACGTAGTCGATGTCACCGCCGACCGCGAGCGCGACGTTCCCGGGGAGGGTCCAGGGCGTCGTCGTCCAGGCGAGCACGTACGCGCCCGGCTCGTCGACGAGCGCGAACTTCACCGTCACCGACGGCTCGGTGACATCGTCGTAGCCGAGGCTCACCTCGTGGCTCGACAGCGGCGTGCCGCAGCGCGGGCAGTACGGAACGATCTTGTGCCCGAGGTAAAGGAGGTTCGAGTCCCAGAACCGCTTCAGCAGCCACCACACGGTCTCGATGTACTCGTTCGAGAACGTGACGTACGGGTGGTCCATGTCGAGCCAGAACCCGATCCTCTCGGTGTTCCGGCGCCACTCGTTCTCGTACTTGAGGACGCTCTCGCGGCAGCGCGCGTTGAACTCGGCGATCCCGAACTGCTCGATCTGATCCTTGCCGCTGATCCCGAGCGACTTCTCGACCTCGATCTCGACCGGGAGTCCGTGCGTGTCCCAGCCCCCCTTGCGCGCGACGTAGTGGCCGCGCATGGCCTGATAGCGGCAGACCACGTCCTTCACCGTGCGCGAGAGCACGTGGTGCACGCCCGGGAGCCCGTTCGCGGTCGGCGGTCCCTCGTAGAAGAGGAACGGCGGCTGTCCCTCGCGGCGCCTGAGCCCCTCCTCGAACGCGCGGACTTCCTTCCAGAACTCGAGGATCTTCCGCTCGGAGGCGGGCGAGTCGAGCGTGGTCTCGAAGGGACGGAAGCGGTCGGCTTTCACGCTCATGCGCGGCCCGCGCGAGGAGGAAGCTCCGCGAGCACGCGGGTGACGAGCCGGGTGAGCTTGGGCTCGGCCTGGGCCGCGTTCGAGAGGATGCGCTCGATCTCCACCGCCTCGAGCGCGTCGGGCAGGCAGAGATCGGTCACGACCGCGAATGCGAGGAGCCGCATGCCGGCGTGCGCGGCGACGATCGCCTCGGGCACCAGCGACATGCTGACGAGATCGGCTCCGGCCCAGCGCAGGAAGCGGTACTCGGCGCGGGTCTCGAGATTCGGCCCGGCCACTGCCACGAACACGCCTTTATGCGCGACGATATTCTCGCGCCGCGCCACCGCTAGCGCGCGGTCGACAAGCTTCTGCTCGTACGGCTCGCACATATCGGGAAAGCGCG
>DATEOQ010000345.1:0-8863 GCA_035273905.1 Candidatus Eiseniibacteriota bacterium
CCGCCTGGCAGTCCTCGCGGGGCAGCTCCCCCGCCTCCACGCGCTCGTAGTAGCGCGTCACGTCCTCCTCGTTTCGCCAGCGCGCGGCGCCGTCGAACGAGTGCGCGCCGGGACCGAGTCCGAGATAGGGACGCCGCGTCCAGTAGCCTTCGTTGTGCCGGGATTCGAATCCGGGGATGGCCCAGTTGGACACTTCGTAGTGGCGATAGCCGGCCCGGGCGAGCCGCTCGCCGATCCGCTCGTAACGATCCGCCGCCGTGTCCTCGTCCACCACGGCCATCGCGCCACGATCCACCTTCCCCGCGAGCGGGGTGCCGGGCTCGACCTGGAGCGAGTAGATGGAGAGATGCGGCACGCCGAGATCGATGAGGGCCACGATCGCCCCGAGCACGCCCGCTTCGGTCTCGCCGGGCACCGCGACCATGAGGTCCGCCGAGACGTTCGTGAAGCCCGCGCGGCGCGCGTCGATCAGGGCCTCCAGCGCTCGCTCCGGCCTGTGAATGCGTCCGAGCGAGCGGAGCACCGGGGGCTCGAGCGACTGAACGCCGAGGCTCAGCCGATTCACCCCGGCCTCGCGCAGGAGGGAGAGCTTCTCCGAGGTCAGCCCCTCGGGATTGGCCTCGACGGTCCACTCGCGCACGCGCTCGAGATCCCACGCGCCGCGCACCCAGTCGAGCGTCGCGCGAAGATCCGAGGGATCGAGCGCGGTCGGCGTTCCACCGCCGAAGAAGATCGTGCGGGGCCGGTCCCACGGCGTTTCGGCGCGGGCCATCTCCGCCTCGCGGCGGAGCGCGTCGAGGAGCCGCTTGGGCTCGGCGTGATGGAGCGGCGCCTTCGCGAAGGCGCAGTACGGGCAGAGGCTCCGGCAGTACGGAAGGTGGAAGTAGAGTCCGTGCTCCACGCGGCGCCCCTCAGAGGATCGGTCGGAAGATCCGGTTGAGCCTCGGTAGCCTCCGGTCCGCGTCCCAGGACCAGTAGAGGACCATCGCCTTCCCCTTCACGAGATTCTCAGGGAGCGCGCCCCAGAAGCGGCTGTCCTGGCTGTTGTCCCGGTTGTCTCCCATCATGAAGAGATGCCCCTGCGGGACCACGAACGGACCGAAGTTGTCCCGCTGGTTCACCTCGCGCGGCAGGACGCGCGGGTCCTTGTGCACCGCGTACGGCTCCTCGCGCGGATGCCCGTCCACGTAGAGCACCTTGTCCCGGATCTCGACGGTCTGCCCGCCGACGGCCACGCAGCGCTTGATGAAATCGCGCGCGGGGTCGTCCGGATAGCGGAAGACGATGATGTCCCCCACCTTCGGATGACGGATCGAGGGGAACCGATAGTAGAAGAGGCGGTTTCCGCTGAACCCGATATCGATCTCCGAACCGTAGACCATCTTGTTCACGAAGAGGAAGTCGCCGACGAGGAGCGTGTCCTCCATGGAGCCGGTCGGGATCCGGAACGCCTGGATGACGAGCCCGCGGATGACGATCGTGAGCACGATCGCGAGAACCAGAGCCTCGAGGTATTCGCGGATGCTCGACTTGGTGCGCGCGCGCGCCCGTTCGGCGGTGGTCGTCGCGACTCTGGCCATCGTCCTCGTTCCTCCGGTCTAGCGCTCCACGCGCAGGACGGCGAGGAACGCCTCCTGCGGGATGCGCACGGTTCCGATCTGCTTCATTCGCTGCTTCCCCTCTTTCTGCTTCTCGAGGAGCTTTCGCTTCCGGCTGATGTCGCCGCCGTAGCACTTGGCGAGCACGTTCTTCCGGAGCGCCGAGATGGTCTCGCGGGCGATGATCTGGCCGCCGATGGCGGCTTGCACGGCGATCGGGAACATCTGCCGGGGGATCAACTCCTTGAGCTTGATCGCGATCTCCCGTCCCCAATCGTACGCCTTTTCCCGGTGCACGATGACCGAGAGTGCGTCCACCATGTCCCCATTCAGGAGGACGTCCATCTTCACGAGGTCCGAGAGCTTGTACCCCGCGAGCTCGTAATCGAGCGAGGCGTAGCCCCGGCTCAGGGACTTCAGCTTGTCGTAGAAGTCGAGGACGATCTCCCCCAGCGGCAGCTCGTACGTGAGGTGGGCCCGCTGCTCGCTGGGGTATTCCATGCCGCCGAAGATCCCGCGACGGTCCTGGGCCAGCTTCATGATGTTCCCCACGTACTCGATCGGCACCACGACCGCCGCGCGCACGTAGGGCTCCTCGATCGACTCGATCTGCTGAGCCGGCGGCATGAGCGCAGGATTCTCGACGACGATCACCTCGCCGTCCGTCTGGAGCACGTGATACTCCACGCTCGGCACGGTTGCGATGAGGTTGACGTTGTGCTCGCGCGTGAGGCGCTCCTGCACGATCTCCATGTGGAGGAGTCCGAGGAAGCCGCACCGGAATCCGAAGCCGAGCGCAAGCGAGGTCTCGGGCTCGTACGTGAGCGAGGCGTCGTTCAGCTGCAGGCGCGCGAGCGACTCCTTGAGCGACTCGTAGCTGTCGGCTTCCATGGGATAGAGCCCGGAGAACACCATCGGCTTCACCGGACGGTAACCGGGGAGCGGCTCCGGCGCCGGATCGGCCGCGTCGAGGATCGTGTCGCCCACCTTCGCGTCGGCAACCACCTTCACGTTGGCGATCACGTAGCCCACGTCTCCGGATACGAGCTCGTCCCTCGGCTCGAGGCCGAGGCGCAGCACGCCCACCTCGAGAACTTCGTACCGCTTGTTCGTCGAGTGGAAGAGGATGGTCTCGCCCGGGCGGATCGTGCCGCGCACCACGCGCACGTAGACGATGACCCCGCGGAACTGATCGAACACCGAATCGAAGATCAACGCCTGGAGCGTCCCGTCCGCGCGATCCTCAGGGGGCGGGATCCTGGCGACGATCGCCTCGAGCACCCCCTCGATGTTGCGCCCCTCCTTGGCCGACACCCGCACCACATCGTCGGGATCGCAGTGGAGCAGCTGCGCCACCTCCAGCGACACCTCGTCCGGCATGGCGGCCGGGAGATCGACCTTGTTCAAAACGGGCACGATCGTGAGCTTCTGGTCGAGCGCGAGGAACAGGTTGGAGATGGTCTGGGCCTGGATGCCCTGCGAGGCGTCGACGACGAGGATGGCCCCCTCGCACGCGGCGAGGCTCCGCGACACTTCGTAGGTGAAGTCGACGTGCCCGGGCGTGTCGATGAGGTTGAGCTGGTACGTCCTGCCGTCCCGCGCGGTGTAGGACATCGCGATCGCGTGCGACTTGATCGTGATCCCCTTCTCCCGCTCCAGGTCCATGTTGTCGAGGACCTGGTCCTTCATCTTCGACTTCGGGACGGTATGCGTGCGCTCGAGCAGCCGGTCGCCCAGCGTGGACTTCCCGTGGTCGATGTGCGCGATGATGCAGAAATTGCGGACGTTGTCGCGACGCTTCATGGTGGGGGGCTCAGAACCGGACGTGGTAGGCCAGGGCGACGCGCGTCCCCGCGTCTCGAGTGGGATCGGGGCCGACCTCGGCGCTCCAATCCGCGAGGTTGGCGTCGACATAGGCGTCGGCCATCTGGAGGAGATGGACCGCGACGGCCCACCAGATGTAGTTGACCTTCTGGTTCATGTGCGAATTACGGTCCTCGATGGCCTGATCGTTCTCGGGGGTGCCCGGATCGGAGCTGCTGATGCGATCGACGGCGTCGTTCTCCTTCGAGAGTTCCGAGAACGCTTTGTACACGAGAAAGCCTTCGCCCGCCACCACGACGCCGGCTTTGATCAGCTTGCCATTGTATACCTGCCCCCACCCCGGCACGACCGCCGAGCGGAGCATCACCTTGAACGGAGAGGAGCGGTGCTTCGTCGTGTCGGGCTTCGCCGCTTCCTTCTTGGGCTCGGGAGCCTGCGGCACGCTCGGGGTGACCACCACGGAGTCGCGCGGCGGGGGCACGATTACTCCGCCCGGCGACGCGCCCGGCACCTGCGCCCGGGCCACACCGGGCGCGAGCGCGGCGACGATCACGACGACGAGCGCGAGAAGGAAGCGGATCGCCGAGATCCCGGTCGCGGCTCTATCCACGCCCACGGCCGGGACGTGGCGGGAACGTGTGGGAATCGAACCCACCTCGGACGTTGGAAACGCCCGACAGAAGGATTTGAAGTCCTCGGAGTCCACCAGAACCCATCCGTCCCCTTCCGCTCAGGCCGCAACCTCGATGGGCGCGGCGCCGCGCGCGAGCACTTCGCCGACCACGGTCGCCTGGTTGCGCGCGCGCTTGAGGCGGCCCAGGAGAGCCTTCATCCGCGACGGCGCTACGGCGATGAGGAGCCCTCCGGAGGTCTGCGGATCCACGAGCGCCATGCGAAGCGGCTCGGGGACGGCCTCATCGTACCGCGTTTCCGGCGCCAGGTACGCCGCGTTGGACTGGAGCCCGGCCGGCGCCACGCCGCTCGCGGCGAACTCGAGCACGCCCGGCAGGAGCGGGACGGCGCGGCTCCAGATCCGGATCGTCTTCCGGCTCGCACGCGCGATATTGAGCGCGTGGCCCAGCAATCCGAATCCCGTGACGTCGGTCGCGGCGGACGCGCGCTCCTTCAGCATGGCTTCGGCCGCGGCGGCGTTCAGCTGCTGCATCTGGCGCGTGGCCAGCGCGAGCGTCGCCTTCGGCAGGAGCCGGCGTTTGAGCGCGGTCGCGAGGATCCCGGTCCCGAGCGGCTTCGTGAGCACGAGGAGATCCCCCTTCTTGGCGCCCGAGTTCGCGATCACGCGCTTGGGATGGATCTCCCCCGTCACCGCGAAGCCGAACTTGATCTCGCGATCGCGCACGGAATGGCCGCCCAGGAGCGCCACGCCCGCCCGGCGCAGCATCTCCCCGCCCCCCTTCAGCATGAGGCGCAGGATCTCGAGGTCGCCCCCTTCCGGGAAGCAGACGATCGAGAGCGCGGTGATCGGCTTGCCGCCCATCGCGTACACGTCGCTGAGCGCATTGGCCGCCGCAATCTTGCCGTACTCCAGTGGGTCGTTCACGACCGGGGTCAGGAAGTCCACCGTCTGGACGAGAGCGAGCTTGGGCGAGATCTTGTACACGCCGGCGTCGTCCCATGTATCGGGACCCACCAGCACTCGCCCGCTCCTCGGTGGAGCCGGGAGTCCTTTCAGAACCTGGCGCAGGTCCTCCGGACCCAGCTTCGCAGCTCAGCCAGCGCAAGAGACTTGCTCGGTGAGTCGGAAGATGTCTTCGCGGGTGTGGCTCACGCCACGAACGCCCAGGCCTCGATCTCGACCCGGGCGGAGAGCGGCAGCTCGCGGACGGCGATGGTGCTGCGCGAGGGGAAGGGCTCCCCCATCATCTTGGCGTAGACCTCGTTCATCGCGCGGAACTCGCCCATGTCGGCGAGGAACACCGTGGTCTTCACGATGTCGACGAGCGATCCGCCGCCCGCCTTGAGGATGGCTTCGAGGTTCTGGATGGCGCGCTCGGTCTCGGGAACGACGCCGCCTTTCACGAGCGTTTGCGTCGCGGGATCGATCCCGACCTGGCCGGAGGTCACGATCCACCGCCCGGCGAGCTGGCCCGTGCGGCCCTGGACGTAGGGGCCGATGGCGTTCGGGGCGGCGTCGGTCTTCACGATGCGGCCGGGCTCGACGCTGGCGTCGCTCACTCGACCGTCACACTCTTGGCGAGATTGCGCGGCTGATCCACGTCGCATCCGCGCTCGACCGCGATGTAGTACGCGAGGAGCTGGAGCGGGATCGCCGAGAGGAGCGGCGTCAAGGGACCCATGGTGCGCGGGATGTAGAGGACGTGGTCCGCCTTCGTGCCGACGTGCGTGTCCCCCTCCGACGCGACCGCGATGATCTTGCCCTTCCGCGCACGCACCTCTTCCATGTTGGAGAGGACCTTTTCATACGCCGAGTCCTGCGTGCAGATGAAGACGACGGGCATGTTGTCGTCGATGAGCGCGATCGGACCGTGCTTCATCTCCGCCGCCGGGTAGCCTTCGGCGTGGATGTACGAGATCTCCTTGAGCTTCAGCGCCCCCTCGAGCGCGACCGGGAAGTTCACGCCGCGGCCGAGGTAGAGGAAGTTGTTGTGATGGGTGTACGCCTTCGCGATCGCGTGGATCGATTCGGCGCCGGCGAGGATCATCTCGATCTTCCCCGGGATCGCCTCGAGCTCGCGCACCAGCTCGGTTCCCACCTCGGGCGAGAGCTCGCCGAGGCGGCCGAGATAGAGCGTGAAGAGGGCGAGGGCGGCCACCTGCGAGGTGAACGCCTTCGTCGACGCGACGCCGATCTCCGGCCCCGCGTGGATGTAGACGCCGCCGTCCGACTCGCGCGCGATGGTCGAGCCGACCACGTTGCAGATGCCGAGCACCCGCGCCCCCTTGCGCTTCGCTTCGCGCATGGCGGCGAGCGTGTCCGCCGTCTCTCCCGACTGGCTGATGGTGAGCACGATCGTGCCCGGCTCGAGGATCGGATTCCGGTAGCGGAACTCCGACGCGTATTCCACCTCGACCGGGATCCGCGCGAGCTCCTCGATGAGGTACTCGCCGATCAATCCGGCGTGCCACGACGTGCCGCACGCGGTGATGACCACGCGCTGGATCGAGCGGAGCTCGGCCGCGGTCATGTTGAGACCGCCCAGCCGCGCCATGCCCTCTTCCGGAAGGAGCCGGCCGCGAAGCGTGTTCGCGATCGACTGCGGCTGCTCGCAGATCTCCTTGAGCATGAAGTGCGGGTAGCCCGCCTTCTCGATCATCTCGAGATCCCAGTCGACGGTCTCGATCTTCTTGGTCGTGGCCTCTTCGCGGATCGTGCTCGTCTGGATGCCGTCCGGGCTGATGACGACCATCTCCTCGTCGTCCAGGTACACGACCTGGTTCGTGTGGCGGATGATGGCCGACACGTCGGAGGCGAGGATGTACTCGGAGTCGCAGATCCCGACGACGAGCGGGCTCCCGTGCCGAGCGCCCACGATCTTGGTGGGGTCGTCGGTGCAGATGACCGCGATGCCGTACGTCCCGTGCAGGAGGCGCACCGCGGCGGCGACCGCCTTCTCGATGTTCCCGTCGTAGAACTTCTCGATCAGGTGGGCGATCACCTCGGTGTCGGTATCCGTGGTGAACGTGTGCCCTTCCTGCGCGAGCTTGGTCTTGATGATGGAGTAGTTTTCGATGATGCCGTTGTGGACCACGGCGATCCTGCCCTTGCAGTCCACGTGGGGGTGGGCGTTCACCGTGTTCGGAACGCCGTGGGTGGCCCAGCGCGTGTGCGCGATGCCCAGCGTGCCCTTGGGACGGCCCGACTTGAGGAGCTCTTCGAGCACGGAGATCTTGCCGGCGGCCTTCTTGACCTTGATGCCTTCGCCGTTCAGGATCGCCACGCCCGCGCTGTCGTAGCCGCGATATTCGAGTCGGCGGAGTCCCTCGAGCAGGATCGGAACGGACTCCTGGGGACCGACATAGCCCACGATGCCGCACATTCTAGAAGCCCCCCTCAGGCCTTGTTCGCTGCACTGCCTTGCGAGCGGTCGACGGCGTCGGCCGCACGGCGGACGAGGTCGTCCGCGCGCTCGCGCGAACCCGCCTCCGCCATGATGCGCACGATGGGCTCCGTCCCGGATGCGCGCACTTGCACCCAGGCATCTTCCCAGAGGTACTTTTCCCCGTCCAATACATTCCGCTCCGCGTCCGGGAAGCTCCGCGCGAGCGTGTCGGCGAGAGCCGCCGCGTCGTTCAGACGCAGCGGCAGCGTCTTCTTCACCATCACGAGCGGCGGCATCTCCGCGATCCGCGCGGACAGGGGACGCGCATCCTGCGCGAGCCAGTCGAGCGTGATCGCGGCCGCGAGGATCCCGTCCCGCGTCGCGTGAAGCGCGGGATAGATCACGCCGCCGTTTCCCTCGCCACCGATGACGCCCTCGCGCTCGAGGAGGAGCTGCGCCACGTGCGCCTCCCCCACGCGCGAGCGCTGCACCGTCGCTCCACGCCGCTTCGCGATCGCTTCGACTCCCATCGACGTCGACGCGTTCACCACCACGAGGCCGGGCCCGCGCGCGAGCGCCCAGTCCACCGCGATCTGAAGCGTCCGCTCCTCGCCGATCGGGCGGCCCTGCTCGTCCACGATCGCGAGCCGGTCCGCGTCCGGATCGTACGCAAAGCCCACCGCGGCGCCCGTACGCTTCACTTCCGCGCCCAGGTCGCCCAGGTTCTCCGGCAGCGGCTCGGCCACGCGCGGAAACTTCCCGTTCGGCGTGCAGTGGATCGCATGGACCTCGCATCCCAGCGACTCGAGGATGGCGGGTCCCGCGAGCGACCCCGCGCCGTTCACCGCGTCCACGGCGACCCGGAAGCGGCGCGCCCGGATCCGGTCCGTCGAGAGCCCCGGGAGCGCCAGGATCGCCTCCCGGTGCCGCCGGATCGCCTCGTCGTCGGCCCGGAGGGCGCCGATCCCGTCGTGCTTCACCCAGGGGCGCACACCGTCCCGCGCCCTCCGCGCAACCTCTTCGGACTGTGCCGGGGCCAGAAAGGTTCCACCGGGACCAAAGAGTTTGAGCGCGTTCCAGGGAGCGGGGTTGTGGCTGGCGGTGACCGCGATCCCTCCGGCCGCGTCGTGGTGACGGATCGCAAAGAGGACCGTAGGGGTGGGAGCGATCCCGACGTCGATGACATCCCGCCCGGAGGCGACGAGGACCGACTGGACGAACCGGGAGATCCAGGCGCCGGTCGGTCGGGTGTCCCGGCCGACCACGATGGGGCCCGGCTTCAAGAAGGAGGCGAGGGCCCCTGTCACGCGGAGCACGACGTCCGGGGTCAGAGCTTCGCCGACGATGCCCCGCACGCCGGACGCGCTGACCATGAGTCCCTGCAGTGGGTCGTTGCGGTCGGTCATGGAGTGGCCCCGTGGA
>DATEOQ010000346.1:0-4077 GCA_035273905.1 Candidatus Eiseniibacteriota bacterium
CGCCGCAGCTCCTCGAGATGATCGAGCGCGTGACGGCCTGGGTGCGGCGGACGATGGTGCGAGACGCGCGCGAGGCGCGTCCGTAGAGCGTTCGAGCGGCTAGATGCCGCCGCGAATCACGACTTCGGCGGCGAGGCCGGCTGATCCGGACGGATCACGCCTTCCACGTTCAGCTGGATGTCGACGTCGTCACCGAGCATCGTGCCCCCCTGATCGAGGGTCTTGTTCCAGAGGATCCCGAAGTCCTTCCGGTTGACCGTGGTCTTCGCCTCGAACCCCGACCGCTGCTCGCCTTCGCGCGACGGTCCCGCCCCAAGGAACGTGACGTCGAGCGTCACTGGCTTGGTCACTCCGTGCATCGTGAGATTGCCGTCCACCTTGAGCTTGTCCTTTCCGGCGGACGTCACCTTGGTGCTCACGAAGCTGAGGGTCGGGAACTTGGCGACGTCGAAGAAGTCCTCGGAGCGAAGGTGGTTGTCCCGCTTCTCGTTCTTCGTGTCGATGCTGGAGGGGTCGATGTCCGCCTTCACGCTCGAGTTCTCGGGCTTCTGCGGGTCGTAGACGACGGAGCCGGAGAACTTGGAGAAGGTCCCGGGCACCTTGCTGAAGAAATGCCGGACGGAGAAGCCTACCTGGGAATGGTTCTGGTCGATGGTCCATGTGGCCGGAGCGGCCGATGCGGCCGTCGCGACGGCCAGCGTGAGGGCCAGGATGGACGCCGATACGAATTTCCTCATGGAACGTGCTCCTCCCTGCGGATGGGGACCGAGGCGGCCTTGAAGCGGGGACGCCGTTTGCCTACTATCCGATGAACTCACAGTTGGATGCGGCGATGCGGGCCACGGTTTCGACCTCCTCGACGGCCCATGGCATCTAACCCGTGGAAAGGACCCGTGTTCCATGCCCGAGACCCGAGACCTCATCATTCTAGGCTCCGGCGCCGCCGGACTCACGGCCGCGATCTATGCGGCCCGGGCGGAGCTGCATCCTCTTGTGGTGGAAGGAGTTCAGGTGGGCGGCCAGCTCACCACCACCACCGAGGTCGAGAACTACCCCGGCTTCCGCGACGCCATCATGGGCCCCGCTCTCATGGAGGAAATGCGGGCTCAGGCGGCCCGGTTCGGGACCCAGTTCATCGGGGCCCACGCCGAGAAGGTCAATCTGCGCGCGCGTCCGTTCGAGATCCAAGCCGGGGGCGAGATCCTTCACGCTCGCGCGCTCATCATCGCGACCGGGGCGTCCGCCAAGCTCCTCGGCATTCCGACCGAGGCGAAGCTCCTGGGTCACGGCGTCTCCGCGTGCGCCACGTGCGACGGCTTCTTCTTCAAGCAGAAGCGCTTGTTCGTGGTGGGAGGCGGCGACACCGCGATGGAAGAGGGGACGTTCCTGACCAAGTTCGCCTCCAAGGTCACCATCGTCCATCGGCGCGACACGCTCCGCGCGTCCAAGATCATGCAGGAGCGCGCGCGCGCCAATCCCAAGATCGACTTCATCTGGAATTCCGACGTGGTCGAGATCCACGAGACCGACGGCAAGGTCTCGGGCGTCACGCTCCGCAACGTGAAGACGAACGCGCTCACGAAGCACGAGATCGACGGCGTCTTCATCGGGATCGGCCACCAGCCCAACACCAAGATCTTCGAGGGACAGCTCTCGCTGGATCTGGCCGGTTACATCGTGACGCAGCACGGCACGATGACGGAGATTCCCGGCGTGTTCGCCGCCGGCGACGTGCAGGACCGGATCTACCGCCAGGCGGTCACCGCCGCGGGCAGCGGCTGCATGGCCGCACTCGACGCGGAGCGGTACCTCGAAGGATTGAAGCACGCTCCGGGGCCCAACACCGCGGTCATGCGGCTCGAAGAGCTCCGGACTCCCCTCGGATGAGCGACCGCGAGACCCTCGACGTCGACGTCGTCTTCGTCGGCGGAGGTCCGGCTGGATTGGCGGGCGCGCTCCGCCTCACGCAGCTGGTGCAGGCGCACAACGAGCGCGCGGCCGCCGCGGGCACGCAAGGCCTCGGCGAGGTCTCGATCGCGGTGCTCGAGAAGGCCTCCGCCATCGGCGCGCACGGGATCTCGGGCTGCGTGCTCGACCCCCGCGCGATCCAGGAGCTCCTTCCCGACTATCGCGAGAAGGGGGCGCCGATCGAGTCGGACGTCACGAGCGACGATCTGTACTACCTCTCGTCGAAGCGCAGCTTCCGCTTCCCCATCCTGCCGCCGCCGCTCCGGAACCACGGCAACCACATCATCTCGCTCGGCAACTTCGAGGCCTGGCTCGGCGGACTGGTCGAGGCGGCGGGGGCGTACGTGCTCCCGAGCATGCCGGCCGTCGAAGGTCTCTTCGAAGGGGACCAGATGGTGGGCGTGCGCACCGGCGACAAGGGCATCGACAGGAACGGGAATCGGAAATCGAATTTCGAGCCCGGCTCCGACATCCGCGCCAAGATCACGGTGCTCTGCGAGGGCGCGCGCGGGTCGCTGACCAAGCGCCTCACGCCGCAGCTCCTTCTCGACCAGGGAAAGGCGCCGCAGCTCTACGCCACCGGCGTGAAGGAGGTCTGGCAGATGCCCGCCGGGCGCGTGCCGAAGGGGCGCGCCATCCACACCATGGGGCACCCGCTCGACGCCAACACGTTCGGCGGCGGATTCATCTACGGCATGGACCAGGATCGCTGGGCGGTCGGCTTCGTCACCATGCTCGACTACCGCAATCCCACCACCGATCCGCACGGCATGTTCCAGGCGTACAAGCGCCACCCGATGGTCGCCGGGCTCCTCGAGGGGGGCACGATCCTCTCCTATGGTGCCAAGGCGATTGCCGAGGGCGGCTGGTACTCGATGCCGCGCCTCTCCTGGGCCGGCGGCATGCTCGCGGGCGAGAGCGCCGCGTTCCTGAACTCGCAGCGTCTGAAGGGCGTCCACCTCTCGATGAAGTCAGGCATGATGGCCGCGGAGACCGCGCTCGACGCGCTCGTCGCCGGCAAGCAGGGCGCGGAGACGCTCGCGGCCTACGATCGCCGGTTCCTCGATTCGTGGGCCGCCGCCGAGCTCAAGAGCGTGCGCAATTTCCACCAGGGCTTCGATCGCGGGCTCTGGATGGGCATGGTGGACGCGGGCCTTCAGCTCGTGACCGGGGGCCTCGGCCTGGGCGAGCGCCCGACGTGGAAGCCCGGTCCCCTGCGCATGGGAACGCTCGCGGAGACCGGCGTCACGCCGGTGTCGCTCGAGACGACCCAGAAGCGCTACGACAACGAGCACACGTTCACCAAGCTGAACGACGTGTACCACTCCGGCACGAAGCACGAGGAGGATCAGCCGAGCCATCTCCTCGTCGCGGATTTATCCATCTGCGTCGACCGCTGCCGCAAGGAGTACGGCAACCCCTGCCAGCACTTCTGCCCGGCGAACGTGTACGAGATCCTGCCCGCGAACGGAGACGGCACGATCCGTCTCCATCTCAACCCCTCGAACTGCGTTCACTGCAAGACGTGCGACATCGCCGACCCCTACGGCATCATCACCTGGGTGCCGCCCGAGGGTGGCGGCGGCCCCAACTACAACCAGCTCTGAGATGGCTCGGTCTGCCGGAGACGATCGGCCCGTGGCCGAGCGGCCGGATCCCCTCGCCCGGCTCACCGGAGTGGCGAAGGTCTATCCCGCGGCGGGCGAGGACGTGCACGCGCTCACCGACATCTCGCTCACGATTGGGCGCGGCGAGGTGGTCGCGCTCACCGGACGGAGCGGCTCGGGGAAGACGACCCTTCTCAACCTGATCGGCACGCTCGACCGGCCCACGTGGGGATCGATCGAGATCGACGGCGCGCGTGTGGAGTCGCTCCCGGAAGAGTCGCTCTTGAAGCTGCGGCGCGAGACCCTCGGCTTCGTGTTCCAGTTCTTCCACCTCTTCCCCTACCTGAGCGCGCTGGAGAATGCCGCTCTCCCCCTGTGGCTCGGCGGGAAGCAGGGACCCGAGGTGAACGTCCGCGCGCGCGAGCTCCTCGCGCAGGTCGGTCTCGTCGACAAGGCGGACCGCCCGGCCGGACGGCTCTCGGGCGGCGAGATGCAGCGGGTC
>DATEOQ010000347.1:0-16016 GCA_035273905.1 Candidatus Eiseniibacteriota bacterium
AAGTTCGTGTAGCAAATGTCCGTCGAGTAATCCATGTAGTTGTGGATCGGATCGAGGCCGGTGGCCGGACAGGTGTCCTTGCCCGACGGGCAGCCCGACGTCGCGCTCGACTGCGCCGGCGTGTCGCAGACGTTGTCTCCCGTGGTCGAGCAGGAGCCCGTGTCGCAACCGCCCTGGAACGTGTGATACAGGCCGAGGTAGTGGCCGATCTCGTGCGTGGCGGTACCGCCCAGGTTGTAGGGCGATAGATAGCCGTTCGGGAGCGACCCGTAGTGGATCACGACGCCGTCCTGGCTCGTCCCCGCCTGCGCATCGAACGGGAAGACCGACCAGCCGAGGAGGTTCTGTCCCGGCTTGCAGGTGTAGACGTTGAGCGTGTTGCCCGGGGACACTGCGAGCGCGCTCTTGGCCTGCGACTCCGCGCGCGACCCGGGAACCATCTTGAACCACTGGCGGCTGTTCGTGCGGGAGGTTCCGACCCTGACGAACGTGTACCCCGTGTTCGCGGCGCCGGCGACCGTGTTCCCGTTGTAGTCCTTGCCGGCGTAGTTGCGGTTCAGCACGAGGATCTGCGCGTCGAGATCCGCGTCGCTCACGTTGCCTTCGCTGCCGTTGTAGATCACGTGGAAGTAGACGCCGATCTGACCGCCGGCCTGGAGGCGTCCCTGCGCGCGGAGCGCGTCGATCTGCTCCTGGAGCATCGGGACCTTGGGGCCGTGCTCGTCGGTGCCGCAGCGGTACACCGTCTCGCCGCCGTCGCTCTTACGCTCGCCGGGATCGGGGAGGTTGGCCATCCAGCGGTCGGCCGCGTCGTCCACGACGTCGGCGTTCGCCACGCGAACATTGCCGATCCACGAGCGATATGTGTTCACCGCCGCGTTCATGCGGGTGTCCTGGCCGGCGGTGAAGTTCGTGTAGCAAATGTCCGTCGAGTAATCCATGTAGTTGTGGATCGGATCGAGGCCGGTGGCCGGACAGGTGTCCTTGCCCGACGGGCAGCCCGACGTCGCGCTGCCCTCGGCCGGCGTGTCGCAAATGAGATCGCCCGTCGTCGAGCACGAGCCTGTGTCACATCCCCCCTGGAACGTGTGATACAGGCCGAGGTAGTGCCCGACCTCGTGCGTGGCCGATCCGCCCAGGTTGTAGGGGGAGAGATAGCCGTTCGGGAGCGACCCGTAGTGGATCACGACGCCGTCCTGGCTCGTCCCCGCCTGCGCATCCCACGGGAAGACCGACCAGCCGAGCAGATTCTGTCCCGGCTTGCAGGTGTAGATGTTGAGCGTGTTGCCCGGGGACACCGCGAGCGCGTTCTTGGCCTGCGACTCCGCGCGCGACCCGGGAACCATCTTGAACCACTGGCGGCTGTTCGTGCGGGAGGTTCCGACCTTGACGAACGTGTACCCCGTGTTCGCCGCGCCGGCGACCGTGTTCCCGTTGTAGTCCATGCCCGCGTAGTTGCGGTTCATCACGAGGATCTGCGCATCGAGATCCGCGTCGCTCACGTTGCCTTCGCTGCCGTTGTAGATGACGTGGAAGTAGACGCCGATCTGTCCGCCGGCCTGGACGCGCCCTTCCTGGATCAGCCGGTCGATCTGAGCCTCGAGGTCCACCTTGGGACCGCGATCGTCGGTGCCGCAGCGGTACAGGATCTCGCCTGCATCGCTCTTGCGCTCGTTTTCGGCATTGGCCCAGCGCTCGATGGGGCGCGCCAGGGCAGGTGCGGCGATGCAGAGTGCGGCGAGAGCCAGTACGACGAATTTTGCCTTGTTCATGAATTGCCTCCTCAATCCTGAATTCACGGGGAATCGTTCAGGCGGGACGAGGAGAGTCACGGAGGTCCGCGCGGCGGGCATATGTCGCCGTTCGGTGACGATGCGTGGGTGGCGTACCGGTAGGAATCGGCCGAGAAGGCCGCGAATTTCGTGAGGCTGAGAACACTCGCGGCACGGGGCACGGGCGAGTTTTCTACTCCTAGCGGTCGGGGGAATGCGCTGAGGAGGAGTTCTCTTCGATCGCGCGGCTCTCGTACGCGCGATCGAGGTGATGATTTCTAGCGGAACGGGCGGGATCATAGCACCAACGCATCCAACGATCAATCGAGAACCGCCGCTCCGTGCGCGATACCACGGTGGTATTCTCTCGAATCATGATCGGAACCACACTGGGACGCTTTCGCATCCATGAGCCGATCGGCTCAGGGGGCATGGGCCGGGTCTATCTCGCCGAGGACCCGCTTCTCGGCCGGAAGCTCGCCGTGAAGGTCCTCCCGCCCGACGTCATGCACGACCCGGATCGACGCGAACGGCTGCTGCACGAAGCGCGGGCCGCGAGCGCGCTCAATCATCCGAACATCGTGGTCGTGCACGATCTCGGCGAGTCGGACGGTATTCTCTATCTCGCCATGGAGTTGATCGACGGGGTGACGGTCCGTCGATGGGCCGAGGAGAAGAAGCGCTCGCCCCTCGAGGTCGTTCGACTCCTGCGGCAAGCGACGGCGGCACTCCATGTCGCGCATGGGGCCGGACTCGTCCACCGCGATCTCAAGCCGGAGAACATGCTCGTCCGGAAGGACGGGCTCCTCAAGATCCTCGACTTCGGACTGGCGCGGAGCATCACGCCGGGAGAGGGGCGTACCGCCACTCAGCCCGGAACGATTCTCGGAACGGCTCCGTACATGTCCCCGGAACAGGTCCTCGGACAGCCCGCCGGACCGGCGAGCGATCTCTTCTCGCTGGGGACGGTGGCCTACGAGCTGCTCACAGGGCGCCACCCCTTCGCGGCCGATTCGGCCGTGGAGACGATGCATCGCATTCTCCACGACACGCCCGAGCCGCCGTCGCGCGTGAATCCGGCGCTCACGCCGGAGTTCGACTTCGTGTTCGCGAAGGCGCTGACCAAGGATCCAGGACGACGACATTCCTCCGCGCACGACCTCGACATCGATCTCGAGACGGTCGAGTGCGGATGCGTTTCGGGAACCGTGGAAGCCGAGCGCGCTTCGGGGCCTCGCGCGATCGCGGTGTTGCCGTTCAAGAACATCGGCGGCAGCCAGGATCTCAACTACCTCGGCGTGGGACTCGCCGACGCGGTGATCACGCGCCTCATGGAGTCGCCCGATCTCGTCGTGCGCTCGACCCGCAGCATCGCGGTCTACGAGAACCAGCCGGTCGAGCCGCGCCGCGTGGGACAGGAGCTCGACGTCTCCGCCGTGCTCGACGCGTCCTTCCAGTGCATTGGCGATCGATTTCGCGCGACGGCTCGTCTCGTGGAGACGCCGAGCGGCCGCGGGCTGTGGGCGGGGAAGGTGGACCTGCGCTTCGCGGACATCTTCGAGGTACAGAACCAGGTGGCGCAGGGGATCGCGGAGGCGCTCACGGTGCGGCTGATCTCGCGCGACGCGGTATCCCCGGTCAGCAGCGCGGCCAGGGGCCCGTCGGCGGAGGCGTACGAGGTCTTTCTCCGTGCGTCGCGCGCCTCCGAGGAAGGGACGCGCGACGGCATGCTACGAGCAATCCGGGACCTCGAGCGCGTGACCGAGCTCGAGCCTCGATGGGGCGAGGGATGGGGACGCCTCGGCAAGGCCCAGGCTTCCATGGTGGACGGAGGCTTCGACTCCGATCCACGGTGGTACGAGAAGTCGGCCAAGTCTCTCGCCCGCGGCCAGTCGCTCGATCCCCAGGGTCCGACCGTGAATTTCGGCCTGGGCTGTCTGCATCTGGTGCAGGGCCGGAAGCGCGAAGCGTACCGCTACTTTCTCGCGACGAGGCGGAGCGCCCCGAACTTCGCGCACAATTACCACTACCTCGGCTACCTGTTCCGGCTCTGCGACATGGTGGAGGAGGCGAAACAGTCGGTCACCTTGTCGATCGATCTCGATCCCTCGGTGATCTGGCCCTACGCGCACCTGTCGCGGATCTATGAGCTCCTCGGCGATCTTCGCGGAGCCCGCGAGTGGCTGGAGAAGGGGCTCGCCCGTTTTCCCCAGCACCCACGTCTCCTCGGGATCGAATGCGGAATCCTCCTCAGCGAGGGCCGCGCGGCCGAGGCGCTCGCGCTCATGGATCGCCTCGGCTCCGAACATGGCCCCGCGTTCGCGGGACGAGCGTTCGCGCTCCAGGCGCTCGGCGACCTGGAGGGCGCGCGGGCGTTCAAACAGGAGGCGGAAGCGTACGCAAGCGTGGACATGGATGCCGCGGGGGATTTCGCCGGATTGCTGGCGCAGCTAGGCGAGACCGACAAAGCGTTCCACTACCTGAACCGCGCCGTCGCCCTGGGCAACGACACGCTCACCAAGTTCCGCCAACCCCACTACGCCCCGCTCCACGCCGACCCAAGATGGGCCCCCTTCATCACCGACATGCAGCACCGCGTCCAATCCTACCGCCGCGACTTCCACTGGCCCCTACCCAACTAGGACCGCGCAGCACATCCACTGGCCCTCCCCAACGAGGACCGCGAAGCAGGTCCTCCCCGCAGCAAAAGGACCGCGAAGCAGGTCCTCCTCGCAGCAAGTAGCACCCCGATTCTTTCACCGCCATGGTAGGCGGGGGGAGCGTGTGAGGGGTCCAGGACCACCGCAGCCGGCGCCCACCAAATTTCCGTAGGGGTCCGATAACGAGCGCCGGCATGTGAGGTCCAGGACCCCTCACACGCTCCCCCCGCCGGCCAAGCCGCGCAAAAAGAATCGGGGCCGCATCACTGCGGCCCCTGCACACGATCCCCGTCATCCGTGACGGGGCAGCCCTCCGCATCTCACAGGACGCGGAGTCGCCTGACGGTAGCGATCGGCTCCCTAGCGAGGGAACTTGAGCTTGGCGTCCGGCCCTGCTCCGATGGGGGAAGGCCGACCCGTAGTGACACGGACTCGACCAACCCCACATCGGCCAGGAACAGGTCCCTCCCCGCCAACCCCGAACCCGACCCGGCGGAACCTACTCCTTGGGAACGAACTGCTGCTTCGTGGTCTCGTGCTTCAGCGCTTCCTTGTTGAGCACCTTGAACTCGACCCTTCGGTTCTTGGCCCGGCCCAGCACCGTCGTGTTGGTGGCGATGGGCTGCCTCTCCCCGTATCCGACGGCCGTGAACTGCTCGGCGTTCAGCTCGGGGAACTTGTTGGTGAGGTAGTCGCGCACCGCCTTGGCGCGCGCTTCGCTGAGCTGCTGATTCCTCGCGTCCGTGCCGCGGCTGTCCGTGTGGCCGCCGATCTCGATGCGGAGCTGCGGCCAGTGGCCGAGGATCTGCCCGATATCGTCGAGAACGCTGAACGACTCGGGCTTGATGGTCGCCTTGCCCGTGTCGAAGTTGACGTCCTGGAGCCGGATCATTCCGGTCTCCATCATCTCGGTCTCGTGCACGCTAACTTGCAGAGGGCACCCCTTCGCGTCCACGCGCACGTTCGCCTGCGTGTCGGGGCACTGGTCGAGCCCGTCGCACACGCCGTCCTGGTCCGCGTCGGTCGGGCATCCGTTCGGATTGACCGTGCAGCCGCGCGGCGTGGCTTCGCACTGATCGAGGCCGTCCGGCACGCTGTCGCCGTCGGAGTCGGTCTCGCAACCGCTCGCGTCCACGCGCGCGCCGGCCGGAGTGTTCTCGCACTTGTCGATCCCGTCGAACACGCCGTCGCCGTCCGAATCCTTGGGGCACCCCGTCGCGTCGACGATCGCGCCCGGCGGCGTTCCGTCGCACTTGTCGAGGCCGTCGAACACGCCGTCGCCGTCGCCGTCGAGCGGGCATCCGTTGGCGTCCACGCGCGCGCCGGGGGGCGTGCCGGGGCACTTGTCCATCTTGTTGGTCACGCCGTCCCCGTCCTCGTCGGAGGGGCCGCCTCCGAATCCGAACGACAGGCCGCCGAAGACTTCGACCGAGTGGCGCTGGCCCTCGTCGTCGGGATTCGTCGCGACGGCGAGCTTGTAGCTGATGTCGCGCCCGTCGAGCCGCACCGCCATCTGGTCGGAGACCTTGATGCGGACGCCGAGTCCGGCATTCCACGCGAACTTGGACTGGGTGTCGCCCCCCGTGTCTCCATTCACCACGCCCGCACCGAGCGTGAGGTAGGGGCTCACCGGAACACCGGGGCTCAGGAACCAGGTGATGTTTCCTTCACCGTGGAGGAGCTTGAGGTCGGGCCCCCCGGCGTACGGCTTCGTGCTGTCGGCCTTGGAGTAGTGGCCGCGGAGCTCGAAGGCGACCGGGGGACTGAGCCGGAGCCCCAGGATGCCGCCGAAGGAGGGAACGGGATCCTTCACGCCCCATTCGGCGGGAGGCCAGTAGGCGCCGCCGCCGGGAACCACCCAGAATGCGGGTCCCTCGAGAGGCTGGGCGAGGGTCGTGGTGGCGAAGAGGAAGAGTGCCGCGGCGATGAGTCCGGATCGGTACAGCCTCGTGCTCACGTTGCCCTCCCAGGAGCTGCGAAACGCGTGGCCGGATCGACGGGGAAGTAGAGTGGGACTCGACGGCGCGCAATGTATCGAAACGAAGCCGCGCCTTCAACCCGAAACAACGCCACGTTGACGCGGCGTCGCGCTGCTTCTAGATTCGAAGCGCAATGGCAAGCGATTTCGCGTCGGTCATGGAGTCGGGATACGCGTTCGACGGGGAGACGCTCCTGCTCGGAGCGCCGCTTCTCGACGGCAAGGTCGCCGCGGCGGCGCGCGTCCGCGTGCCGCTCGCCATGATGAATCGCCACGGTCTCATCGCGGGCGCGACCGGCACGGGGAAGACGAAGACCCTCCAGGGCCTCGCCGAGCAGCTGAGCGCGGCCGGCGTTCCCGTCTTCCTCGCCGACCTGAAGGGAGACCTGAGCGGACTCGCCGCGCCGGGCGAGTCCGATGCGCGCGTGCTCGAGCGCGTGAAGGCGATCGGGACGCCCTTCACGCCCGCGGCATCCCCGGTCGAGTTCCTGAGCCTGACCGGCACGCGCGGCATTCCCGTGCGAGCCACCGTCTCCTCGTTCGGACCGCTTCTCCTCGCACGCACCCTGGGGCTCAACGACACCCAGGAGAGCGCCCTCGCGATGGTCTTCAAGTACTGCGACGACTCCAAGCTCCTGCTCCTCGACCTCCCCGACCTCCGCTCGGTGCTCCAGCACCTGATCGGGGAAGGATCCGCGGAGCTCCAGCAGTACGGCGCGCTCTCGAAGGCGACGGTGGGGGTGTTGTTACGTAAGATCACGGAGCTGGAGCAGCAGGGGGCGGGCCCCTTCTTCGGAGAGCCCGAGTTCGAGATCGAGGACCTGATCCGCCTCACGAAGGACGGACGCGGGGTCGTCAGCGTGCTGGAGCTGGACGATCTCCAAGATCATCCCGCGCTCTTCTCCACGTTCATGATGTGGATGCTCGCCTCGCTGTATCGCGAGCTTCCCGAGATCGGCGATGCGCCCAAGCCGAAGCTCGTCTTCTTCTTCGACGAGGCGCATCTCCTCTTCGAGGACGCGCCGAAGGCGTTCCGGGACCAGATCGAGCAGGTGGTCCGGCTCATCCGCTCGAAGGGGGTCGGGGTCTTCTTCGTCACGCATACGCCGAAGGACGTCCCGGAGGAGATCCTGGCGCAGCTCGGGCATCGCGTGCAGCACGCTCTGCGCGCGTTCTCACCCGACGACGAGAAGGACCTCCGCGCGACGGCGAACACGTTTCCCCGATCCGAGTTCTACGACATACCCAAGGTCCTGACGTCGCTCGGCATCGGAGAAGCGCTCGTGACCGTGCTCTCCCCACGCGGCACGCCCACGCCGGTCGCGGCCACGCTCCTTCGTCCGCCGTCGAGCCGCATGGGACCCATCGCCCCCGACGAGCTGAAGAAGATCGTCGAGGCGTCGCCGCTCCGATCCGAGTACGCCGAGGCCGTGGACCGGGAGAGCGCGCGCGAGGTGCTGGCGGCGCGAGCCGGGGCCGCTCCCGGCGCTGCGACCGTGCCGGCAGCGAAAGCGAGCAAGGATGCCCCCAAGGAAGCGTCCCTCGCCGACACCGTGGGGAAGGCGCTCTCCTCGCCCGCGGGGAAGACCCTCCAGAGGGAGCTCGTCCGAGGACTCCTCGGGGTGCTGGGCGTGCGCGCGGCCACCCGCCGGCGCCGCTCCGGCTGGTAGCGGAACCGCTCGCGCGGGTCCCGGCCGGATGGTATTCTGAGCGCGTGACTTCCACCGCTTCGGACATTCGCATCCGCCCCCTGTCCGAGCTCGACATCTCGCGCATCGTCTCGATCGACGAGCGGCTCACGGGGGTCTATCGGCCCGAAGTCTGGGAGCGCCGCGTGGGGTACTACCTACGCAGGGATCCCGAGAGCTGTCCCGTGGCCGAGTTCGAGGGCAAGCTCGTCGGCTTCATGTTCTCCGACGTCCGAGGCGGCGAGTTCGGTCTCGAGGAGACCACCGGGTGGATCGAGCGCTTCGGCGTCGATCCGGATTACCAGGGCCGCTCCATCGGCCGGCGGCTCTTCGAAGCCGTGAAGACCCACATGGTCCAGAACGAGGTCATCACCATTCGCACGCTCGTCGACAAGAACGATTCCGACCTCGCCGCGTTCCTGCGCGCGGTCGGGTTCGACAACGCATCGCTCCAGGCGCTCGAGCTTCGCGTGGGTGCGACCGCTTAGACAGAAGGACTCCATGAACGTCGAACAGACCACGCTGCCGAAGAAGTTCCACAGCGCCGTCGTCCACTGGCAGCGGCACAACTTCCCGGACTACGGACTCCTGCCCGAGAACTGGCAGACCTATTTCCCCAACGATCCCGAGTTCTGCCTCTGCGCCAAGATGGAGATCGGCATGGGGGACACGATCGAGGTCGGGGACAAGAAGGGCGAGCGCCGGATGACGAAGCCCTCGGAGATGGGGGAAGAGCCGGCGCGGCATCTCCTCGCCATCATCCGCGCGCAGGCGTCGACCGAGTTCGGCTCCATCCAGCAGCACGAAGGGACGCTCGCCCGCGCTCAGGACGACGAGGACCGGTTCTGGGTGCTCCGCGTCATGGCGGAAGAGCTCCGGCACGGCTACCAGATGTTCCACCTCCTCGTGTCGCAGGACTGGAGCAGCGTCTCGGGACAGAAGGCGGAGGAGATGGTCGAGGAGATCCTCTCCATGCAGACGGGATCGCACGTCCTCGACGCCTTCAACCTCGAGTACGACTCCTTCGTCGACAACGTCGTCTTCGCCGCGGTCATCGACCGCGTGGGCAAGTACCAGCTCTCGATGCAGAAGGTCTGCGCGTACAAGCCGTTCGCGCAGTCGATGCCTCCCATGCTTCGCGAGGAGGCGTTCCATCTCGCCGCCGGCGTGATCCCGCTTCGCCGCTGGGTCCAGCGCGCGGCCGAGGGGAACGAGCTGATCTCGACCCAGGCCATCCAGCGCTCCTTCAACAAGTGGCTCCCGCGCGGCCTCGAGATGTTCGGCCACGAGAAGGGGGGCGACTCCAACATCCGGTTCGGTTTCAAGAACATGAGGAACGCGGAGGCGCAGTCGCTCTACTACGAGGAGGTCCGCAAGATGATCGCGGATCTCAACCAGCGCTATCTCCGCGCGCGGCTCCCCAAGCTCTCACCCGAGGAGGCGGAGCGCCTGGCCGACCGTCTGATGAAGGACGGCGGGCGTCACGATGGGATCGATCACGAGGATCTGATCCGGATCCCGCATCCCTCCTTCTTCCGTCGGAAGGGCGAGCCGGCGTTCACGATGGTGGGGACGCACGGCGAGTCCTACACGGACGTGGATTCGTACCTGCGTCACCTGAAGCAGAATCTCCCCGAGCCCTACCTCCACAGTCGCGATCTGAAGAGCTATCTCGAAACCCTTCGAGATGTCGTAGCCGGTCGAGCCACCGTGGATCAGGCGATCCGGAAGATGCCGAAGCTGAAGCGTGTCGGCGGCATGTGTCCTTGCTCGCGCTCGGTCCGCTGGGTGGTGGAGGACGAGACGGCCGCCTGAGCCGTTCCGTGACCCGCACATGATTCGAACCACGCTCCTCGTCATGGCTCTATTTGCTTTTGCTTCACCCTCGGCCGCGGCCACGAACTCCGCGACGGGAACCCCCGTCGCGCCCGCTCCCAAGCGCGCGTGCGACGCTCCCGAAGCGCACCAGTTCGACTTCTGGATCGGCGACTGGAACGTCACGACGCCCGACGGAAAGCAGGCGGGGACGAACCGGATCGACGCGGTGCTCGGCGGCTGCGCGATCCAGGAGCACTGGGCCGGCGTGCGGGGCATGACCGGGACGAGCCTCAACATGTACATTCCGTCGAAGGGTCAGTGGCACCAGACGTGGATCGATGATCGAGGCTCCCTCCTCCTGCTCGACGGCGCGTTCAAGGACGGAGCGATGGTGTTGACGGGCGAGGGAAAGCCCAAGGCGGGATCGACCACGCCCTCGCGCGAGAAGATCACCTGGTCCCGCCTCGATGGAGGCGACGTCCGCCAGCTCTGGGAGCAGTCCCAGGACGGCGGCACGACCTGGGCCGTCGTGTTCGACGGGCGCTACCACAAGAAGAGCTAACCGCTTCCCGCGCGCGGGGCTCCCGGCGGGCCGCTCCAGCCTTCCAACCAAATCCACGCCAGACCCGTCTCATTCCTCGTCGGCGACGCCGGAGAAACCCGGCGCCTGGTTCGGCCGTAGGTGAAGGAGGATTGGGAAGGAGCGTCTCGAGGGATCGTCATGCGCGCACGGAATCGCTGGCTGGCCGCGGCTCTGCCGCTTCTCATAGGGACACTGCTGTTCCCCGCCCCCGCGTCAGCCGCCCAATCCCTGCCCGGCAGCGGCACGCCCGCCGATTCGAGCGCGCCGGGACCGAATGTTTTTCCGCCACCGGCAGGGCCGAGCGCCTCGGCTTCCGAGGCCAATGTGCCGGTGCTCCGCGCCGCACCGCTCGTGGGGACCATTCGCGTCGACGGCCATCTGGACGACGACGCCTGGAAGAACGCGACTCCGGTCGAACAATTCACGCAGCGCCAGCCGGATGAGGGGAAGCCCTGTTCCGAGCGCACGGAAGTGCGGGTGCTGATCGGTGACGACGCGCTCTTCATCGGAGCGCGCCTCTACGATCACGATGCGAAGAAGATCCGCTCCCGTCTGGTGCGCCGCGACGACGATCTCGAGTCCGACTACCTCGCGATCCTGATCGACGCGTACCACGACCACTCGACGGCGGTCCTCTTCCGCGTGAGCCCGTCCGGCTCGATCAACGACGCCACCATCGCGGCCAATGGCAACCAGGACTTTTCGTGGGATCCGGTGTGGCACGCGCACACGTCCATCGACAGCCTCGGCTGGACCGCCGAGGTCGAGATCCCGCTCTCCCAGCTCCACTACAACACCTCGGCCGACGCGGTCTGGGGCATCCAGATCCGCCGGTGGATCATCCGGCGTCAGGAGCTGTCGGAGTTCTCGTTCACCCCGCTCAAGGACAACGCGAGCGTCGCCCGCTACGGGAACCTCACCGGACTGGGGTCGGTACAGGCCGGGAAGCACCTCGAGCTCCTGCCGTACGCGACCGTCCGGTCGGAGCACTTCCAGAGCGATCCCAACGATCCGTTCCGCGACGGCTCGGATCAGTTCCCGGCCGCGGGCGTCGATCTCAAGTACGGCCTGACCTCGAGCCTCACTTTGAACGGGACGGTGAATCCGGACTTCGGCGAGGTCGAAGTGGACCCGGCGGTCGTGAACCTCTCCGCGTTCGAGACGTTCTATCCGGAGAAGCGGCCCTTCTTCGTGGAGGGGGCGAACCTGTTTCGCTTCGGCGACATGGAGAGCTACAACAACTTCAACACGACGATCGCCTTCCACGGACGACGGATCGGACGGGAGCCTCAGCGCTCGCTCGACTCCAGCATCTATCACTTCCTCGACTCGCCCGTGCACACGACGATCGCGGGGGCGGCCAAGATCACGGGCAAGACGCGAAGCGGTTGGAGCATCGGCGTTCTGGACGCGGTGACGCCGGAGGAGCGCGCCGACTACGTGGACTCGGCGGGCACGGAGCAGCGGACTCCCGTGGAGCCGCTGACGAATTACTTCGTCAGCCGCGTCCGCCGCGACCTGAGACACGGGAACACGCAGGTGGGCGCCATCCTGACTGGCGTACGCCGCGATGTCGGCGACCCCGATCTCTCGGGCCTGCTTCGCAAGAATGCGTGGGCCGGCGGGATGGACCTGAACCACTACTGGTCGTCGCGCCGCTGGTCCCTGGACGCGATGCTCATGGGAAGCCGCGTGGATGGAAGCACGGACGCCATCGCGTCGACCCAGCTCTCGAGTGCGCGCTACTACCAGCGTCCGGACAACGATTATCTCGAGTACGACCCGACACGCACGAGCTTGAGCGGCCACGCCGGACAGATCTCCATCAACAAGATCGCGGGCAAGCACGGCCAGGGATCGCTCACGTATCAGGACTGGAGTCCCGGGTTCGAGATCAACGATCTCGGATTCCAGAACGCGGCGGACAGCCGCGGCCTCTCCACGCTCGCGCTCTACAAGGACAACACGCCCCACAAGGTGTTCCGAAACTGGGATGCGTTCGCCTTCTCCAACTGGTCCTGGAATTATGGAGGCGACCGCACGTACCAGGAGTACGCGGGCGAGGCGGAGGGCACGTTCTCCAACTACTGGTCCGGCTACCTGCGCGGCGAGTGGTACCCGGGATCGATCGACGACCGGCTGACGCGTGGGGGACCGCTCTCGCGCGTGCCGCCCGGAGGCGCGTTCAAGGCCTCGATCAACACCGACTCGCGGCGCTCGACCACGCTCGGCCTGAACGGCGCGCTCATCTGGGACGACGCGGGCGGGCATCTGCGCACACTCAACGCCTCGCTCTCGACGCGCCCAACGACCTCCCTCCGGTTCCTCTTCGAGCCGGGCTTGCGGAAGCTGCTCGACCACGCGCAGTACGTGACGACGGAGGACGATCCGACCGCGTTGGAGACCTATGGCGCGCGCTACGTCTTCGCATCGCTCCACCAGACGCAGATCTCGCTCGACACCCGCGTCGAGTGGACCTTCTCACCCAAGCTCAGCTTCCAGCTCTACGTCCAGCCCCTGATCGTGAGCGGCGATTACACCCGCTTCAAGGAGCTCCGGAAGCCGCGAGAGTTCGAGTTCGACGTCTACGGCAAGCAGCAGGGAACCGTGGGCTCGGATTCGACCGGCGCGGTGGTCATCGATCCGGACGCGGGCGGCCCGGCCCCGTCCTTCAGCTTCTCGAACCCCGACTTCAACTTCCGCTCCTTCCGAGGGAACGCCGTCCTCCGGTGGGAATACCGCCCCGGCTCGGCCCTCTTCCTCGTGTGGCAGCAAGGGCGCGAAGCCACCGCGCCCATCGGGGATTTCGAGTTCTCGCGCGACTGGCGCGCCCTCTTCGACATCGACCCCGAGAACGTCATCGCCGTCAAGGCGACCTACTGGCTCGCCCTGTAACCCCAGGTTCGCCGGCCCATCCGAAACGCCTCGGTCTGTGGTAGGGTAATCGCCTGCCCCGCCGCGTCCGCGCGACACCTGGTCCCGGAATCGAGGAGGAAACAGGGATGATGCTGGAACGGTCTCGCTCCCGCCGCGGGCTCTCGCTGGCCTTGGTCATCGCGGCCTTCGCCGCCCTCGGTCTCGCGGGCTGCGCGCCTCAGACGCACGAGGATTCGGCCGACGTCCGCGCCGCCGTCGACACGAGCAATCGCCAGTTCATGGACGCGTTCGCGCGCGGCGATGCCGGCCGCATCGCGACCCTCTACGCCGACGACGCGCAGCTCCTTCCGCCCGGCAACCTGCCGGTCCAGGGGCGCGCGGCCATCGAAGCGCTCTGGCGCGGCGTGCTCGCGCTTCCGGTCAAGGAGATGCATCTGACCACCGTGGAGTTCACGGTGCACGGCGACGACGCGTCCGAGATCGGGCGCTACGCGCTCGTCGGCAACGACGGACGGGAGCTCGACGCCGGCAAGTACATCGTCCTCTGGAAGAAGGGTGCCGGAGGATGGAAGCTGCATCGCGACATGTGGAACTCGAACGCGCCGGTCGTCACCGCGCCGCCGTCGGCGCCGCCCGACTCGACTCCCTGAGGCCACGCACCCAGAGGCTGCCTTGAACCCGACCGTCCTCGAATCGCCTCCCGCATCGCTCTCCGCGAGCGTGGCGGAGCGCGCCCGCACGGCCCTCGTCACGCGGTACGGCGCGGCGCACGCGGACTCGATCGCGCGCGGCGTCTCGCAGGTGGCGGAGCGATGGTGGCCCGAGGACGGGAACGAGGACGAGTTCGTCGCGTTCTGCTCGGAGAGCTGGATCGAATCCGAAGCCGAGCGGGATGCCACGTTCGCGCGGTTCGAGCAGGCGATGGAGCAGGTGGACGGACATCTTCACGAGGTGCGCCGCGAGCTCCAGCGTCCCATCCATCTGGATCTCGGACCGGTTCGCCCGGTCGATCTCTTCCTCCAGAACCTGGATCTCGGGTCGCACGTGGAGGAGGATCTCTTCCGCACGAAGACGGCCTTCTTCGCCCTCCTCAACTTTCCGGTCGACACCCTGGCGGAGCGCCTCGAGCAGGGGCGCGGCTGGGATCGCCGGCGCTGGGCCCGGTCGCGATTCATGGACCGCTTCGCGGAGCGCATCCCCTCGTCCCTCATCCAGAAGATGGGGCAGGTGATGCGCGAGGCGGATCTCTACATCGCCGAGTACAACATCCACATGGACCGGCTCCGCACCAAGGACGGGCGGCGTCCGTTTCCGGAAGGGCTCCGCCTGATCGCCCACTGGGGCCTGCGCGACGAGCTGAAAGGGCGCTACGTCGAGGGGAAAGCGGGACAAGAGAAGCAGCGCATGATCCAGACGGTGATGGAGCGCATCGTGCGCCAGGAGATCCCGGCCTCCGTGCGCGACAACCCCGACGTCGACTGGTGTCCCGAGACGAACGAGGTCGTGCCGAACGGCGACCGCTCGTCGCGCGAGCCGGACACGCGCTACGCGTACCTACTCGAGGTCTTCCACGCGCTCAAGATGGCCGATCCCTACACGCCGACCGCACCCACGTTCGTGGCCCGCCGCTTCGATCTCGACCGTCAGATCCCAGAGGCGGAGGTGCGCGCGCTGCTCGAGGCGATCCTCGGATCGAGCGAGGTGCGGGAGGTGGCCCGCCGCATCGAGTCGCGCCTCGGCCGTCCGCTCGAGCCCTTCGACGTCTGGTACTCGGGATTCTCATCCCGCCAGGCCACGAGCGAGGAGGAGCTGGACCGCGTGGTGCGCGAACGCTACCCGACCCTCGAGGCGTTCCAGAACGATCTCCCGCGCGTGCTCGAGAAGCTCGGGTTCGCCGCGGACAAGGCCGCGTGGCTCGCGGAGCGCATCGTGGTCGATCCGGCGCGCGGACCGGGGCACGCGATGGGCGCCGCGCGGCGTGGCGACACGTCGCACCTTCGCACCCGGGCGCACAACGGCATGAGTTATCAGACCTTCAACGTCGCGATGCACGAGCTGGGGCACTGCGTGGAGCAGGTCTTCTCGCTCGACGCGATGGACCACTGGTCCCTGAGCGGCGTTCCCAACACGGCCTTCACCGAAGCGTTCGCCTTCACGTTCCAGGAGCGGGATCTCGAGGTCCTCGGCTACGCCGAGAAAGGCGATGAGGCGAGGGCTCACGAGGGGATCCAGTCCCTCTGGAGCACCTACGAGATCTGCGGCGTGAGCCTGATCGACATGGACGTCTGGAACTGGCTCTACGCGCATCCCGGGGCCACGCCGGGAGAGCTGCGGGAGGCCGTGATCGCGATCGCACGGGACGTCTGGAACCGCTGGTTCGCACCGGTGCTCGGGCGGCGTGACAGCGATCTCCTCGCCATCTACTCCCACATCATCGACTCGGCGCTCTACACGCCCGACTACGCGATCGGCAAGATCGTCGCGTTCCAGGTGGCGCCCGCGCTTCGGGGCGCGGCGTTCGCCCAAGGCGTGGAGCGCATGACGCGCCAGGGCCGCCTCACGCCCGACGCGTGGATGCGCGGCGCGGTGGGCGCGGGGCTCTCGGCCGAGCCGCTCCTGGCCGAGGCGCGCGCGGCGCTC
>DATEOQ010000348.1:0-4499 GCA_035273905.1 Candidatus Eiseniibacteriota bacterium
TACCCCGTCCCCATCGCTGTCCACCGGGCATCCCTTGGCGTCGATCACCGCGCCTGCGGGTGTACCAGGGCAAGCGTCCTTCTTGTCGGGTACGCCATCCGCGTCCGCGTCGGGGGCCTTTCCGCCGCCCCCCAGCGAGAACTGCACGCCGCCGGTGAAGGCGAGGCTGTTCTGGCTCTTGTCACTGGCTCCCGCTGCCTTCTCGTCGTCGCTCCATGAATAGATCATGTCGCGCGCTTCGAGCCGGAGCGCGACGCGCGGATTGAAGTGGAGTTTGACGCCCGCCCCTACGTCGAAACCGTTCCGCTTGGAATCCGCGCCGGTCGAATCTTGAGGCTCGAACTCCTGCGAGCTCCAGCCTCCCAGGATGTAGGGATTCAGGGACGAGCCCGGGATGATGTTCAGGAGTGCGTCCGCGGAGATGTGCGTGAACTTCGAATCCTGCTGGGGGACTCCCACAGTCGGGAGGACGTAGGCACGAGCGCCGTCACCCTCTTGCGTCTTGCTGCTGCTCTTCCCGTAGCTCCCCTCGATCCCGAAGCGCTTGCCGAACCCGAGACCCAAGCGGCCGCCGTAGAGCAGGTCGTTCTCCATGTTCGTTTCTTTGGCCCACGATGCGTAACCGAGGTAGGGGGTCAGGTTGAGATGGAGACCGTCGACCTCGGCGAGAGCCGTGGCGGGCAGGAGGAGCAGAAACGGCAGGAGCCAACGCGCTGTGAATCGACGCATGCGAACCTCCATGTTCGAGCACGCCGAGCTCAGCACGGCTGGAAGCGAGGTGTCGGGCGCGAGGTGGGGGTCCGTACCAATACGCATCGGCAACGTCCCAAGAGGCGGGATGATGGCCCTGCCGCGCGGATGTGGCAAGGCCCAAACGGGGCCTAGTCCGGCGCCAGCTCCCGATGGCGGAAACAGCGGATCTCGTGGTCGTTCACCATGCCCGTGGCCTGCATGAACGCGTACACGATGGTCGATCCGACGAAACGGAACCCACGCTTCTTGAGGTCGCGGCTGAGCGCGTCCGACTCGGGGGTGGTGGCGGGGACGTCCCCACCTCGCCGGCGGTTCTGGCGGGGCCGGCCGCCCACGAAGCGCCAGACGTAGCGATCGAAGTCCCCGAATTCGTTCTGCACCGCTAGAAACGCCTGAGCATTCGTGACCGTCGATTCGATCTTCAGCCGGTTGCGGACGATCCCCTCGTTCTTCATGAGGGTCGAGCGCTCGCGCGCCCCGATCTTGGCCACGCGTGCGGGATCGAAGCCGAGGAACGCATCCCGGTAGCTCTCCCGCTTCTTGAGGATCGTGCTCCAGGACAGTCCGGCCTGGGCTCCTTCGAGGACGAGGAATTCGAACAGCCGCCGATCGTCGTGCGCGGGGACGCCCCACTCCTCGTCGTGGTAGCGGAGCATGAGGGGATCGCGGCCCGCCCACGCGCAGGCACGCCGGGATTGAGTCACCGTTTGCCTCGAGACGCAACGTGCGCCAGGAGCTCATAGACCGCGGGCCCGTCGCCCCGCTTGCGCTTTCGGGCTCGATCGAGTGCCGTGAGCTGCATCCATCCGGGGATGGACGGGTCGGCGCCGGCTTCCACCAGCAGCTTGGCCATGGTGTAGGAGCAGGTCGCGGCCACCTCGCTGAGCGGCGTGTTTCCCAGGCTCGGCTCGTCGTGTGCGTTCACGTCGGCGCCCTGCTCGAGGAGGTAGCGCGCCACCTCCTCATGCTCGCGGTCGACCGCGTAATGGAGCGGAGTCTTGTCCAGCTCGTCGAAGGCGTTGACGTCCTCGCCCTCAGAGACCAGCCGATGCACTTCATCCAGGTCGCCTTCCTGCGCGGCGGCATGGAGGCGTTCGGGATCGGGCACGCTCAGCCCCTGAGTCGGTAGCGCTGCGGCTTCTCGTCGGTCCGCTGCACGGTCTTCCGCGCCTCGAGGTCCAGCTTCACGGTTTCCCCGTACCACGAGATGTTCCCGTCGAAGCTCTTCTTCAGCTTTTGCTGGAGCGCGCTCATCAGCTCGGTGTGCGTGAGCCCGCGTCCCCGCAGGGCCGCCACCATCGCGTCCTTAACCTCGTCATACTTCTCGCGGCTGATGCTTCGCCCGCTCTTTCCGGCCGGGTGCTTTGTTTGAATCGTGTCGCTCGCCAATGGCTCTTCTCCTCGTTTACGCGCCGAATCGATCCGACTTCGGATCCCAGAATTCATCATCGAGCCCGATCGACGCGAAGATCGACCGCATTTCTTCCGCCTTGGGCCGGCGAGACTCCGCCGTCAGTCGGGTCGAGTACCACGTCGTCGAGAGCGTCCACAGCTGATCGATCGTCACGAGAGGGCCGAGTGTCGCTCCGCGGCCAGCACACCAGGCTCGGGCCATTTCTTCCGACCGGAAGAAGAGCATGTTCGCTCAGGTGAAGACGACGTCCTCCCACCACCTCGCTGCGGGCACGAGGCAATGATAGACCCACGCCGATGGCTCGGGCCCGTTCTCGCCCACTTCGAGAACCAGCGGATCGCCCGACTGCTCGCAGCGTGATCGGATCGTGCCCGGTTGGTGGAGCGCGGCGAGCACGCCGAGCGCGTCCCACGCGCAGTTGCCGTAGTACTCCACGCCTTTCGATTCGACCCGATGCTGCGTCGGTACGCCGGAGAAGGGGGGCGCCATGATGATCGTGGCCCCATCGGGCTCGAGGACGAGAAGGCGCTGGGTACGGAGGCTCCGATACGCCTCGAGCACCTCGTCCCGGGAGAGTCCCGTTCGTGCCGCGACGGCCTCGACGCTGGGGGCGCGGCCCGAATCGGCGAACTCTCGATAAACCGCCAGCTTGACCTGAACGTCGGCTTCCGTCGGCATGGGTCCCTCCTCTGGGAACGCGCCATTCTACCCCCTGGCCACGCCGCGTGCGCTTTCGATGGATCCCCGCGTTCACAGCGCGGCTTCGATCGGGCGGTTATGGTATTAGTCGCCCCGGCACGCACCGGTTCGGATCGAATTCACCCGCCCCGACGAGAGATCCCTGGCCTCACCCTGGAAGTGCGCTCCGCTCCTGAACCATGAGATCGCCATCTATGCGATCGGGGCGATCTGCGCCTGCTGGATTCCGGCCGCTGCCATGGGGAATACGGATCCTGGCGAGGTCGTGACCACGCCCGCCACGGCCGTTACGGCGGTCGATACCACGGCTTCCATTCCCGTAGCCGTCGATTCCACGGCCATGCACCCCTCCGCCATCGCGGTCACTCCGAGTGACTCCACCTCGAGTCTTGCGGCACAGCCCGCGGGGCCGCTGCCCACCCGGGCCGACAGCGTGGCCTTCCGGAGCGTCTCACGTCGCGTGAAGCCCGATGGGCATGCCAGGGCCATGTCGAAGGGCGACACCCTCAACGTTCAAGGACGTCACATCAGCGTTCGAGGCCTGCAGCATCCGAGTAAGCCGGAATCGACGCTGGCGTGGACGGACGTCACGAAGGTCGAACGCCTGGGCAGCGCATCCGATCGGGGTGCCCTCGTGGGAGGGATCGTCTTCGGCGCTCTGGGCATGGTGATCGCTTCGACCGAAGCAGGCGGACCTTCGAGCCAGTCGACCGGTGCGGACGTCGCCGCGAGCACGATCGGATGGTCGGCCATTGGAGCCCTGCTCGGGGCCGTCGTGGCATCGCCGTTCACTCGATGGAAGAACGTCGATCTCGACTCACCCGAAGGGGGCGGCTGGTTCAACAATTCCCGTCGCGGCTTCCTGCTCGAGCTTGGCGCGGGCCCTGGGTTCGCCCACTCGTCGAATGTGTTCTCGGACACCGTCGATGGTACCGAGTTCGGAGCATCCACTCGCATCCGCGTTGGATACGGTTTCTCGGAACGATACGCCGTGGCCTATGTGGGCGACGGAGTGTGGCACGGAGATGTCACGGGCATCGACGGCGTCGGGCTGTCCATGTTCAGCTCGCCCGGCACTCCGTCGTGGACGGTGGAGCTGGCAGGCGGCAATGCGTCCACTAGCGAGATCGACGGAGACAACTCGAAGTCGCATTTCGGACTCCAAGGGTGCATCGGCTACGAGTTCTCGAAGCACTGGCTCCTCCGCGCGTCGCTTCTGCACACGTCGTTCGGCGACGAAAACCTCACCGTCATGGGTACGTCCATCGGTCACATGTGGTACTAGCAGGCGCTGACGACCCGTCGTCATCGATCTCATCAAATCGCGCTCTGCGGATGCGCCTGGCGTGGTGAGCGGCCTCGAGCCCCGGGACGTGATACCGCTACGTCGCGATGCCGCCCGAATGACGCCGCTTCTTCGCCGGCGGCCGTAGCCACAGCGCGGCCTCTTCCATCGTGATGAAGACGTTCACCTTCCTCGTGCTCCTCCGGTCCAGCTTCCTCAGCACTTCGTAGGTTCGCGCCACTTCCACCGTCACGGGATCGTTCGCGACGATCGCGAGCTTGGACGGTGTCTGCACGTCCATCGCCGCCGAGAGCCGTGCCAGCTCCCGCAGCCGGTCCGCGGTCGGAA
>DATEOQ010000349.1:0-5628 GCA_035273905.1 Candidatus Eiseniibacteriota bacterium
CGGCCCTTCGGCGAGGCGGCGAAGCTCTGCCAGCTCGAGCAGGTCGGGGCGGTAGACCCGGACGCGGTTCTTTCCGTGCTCCTTGGCCAGGTAGAGGGCCGAGTCGGCCACGCGCACGAGCTCGGAGCGCTCGACGCCGTGCTGCGGATAGGTCGCAATGCCGGCCGAGATCGAGACGTGGCCGCCGTGCTCACACTCGGCTTCGGCGACGCGCTCGATGATCGCCTTCGCGATCGAGAATCCTTCGTGCTCGTCGCGGCGCGGCAGGAGGAGCGCGAACTCGTCGCCTCCGAGCCGGAAGGCCTCCCCGCCCTGGCGGAGGCGCGCGGCGACCTGTGCGAGCACACGATCGCCGACCGGGTGGCCGAAGCGATCGTTGATCTGCTTGAAATTGTCGATGTCGAGGAGGCAGAGGGTCAGCGCGACGCCGCGCTCCTGTGCCTCGTCGAGGTCCCGCTGCAGCCGCTCGTGGAAGTGCCGGTGGTTCCCGAGCCCGGTCAGCGGATCGGTGAGCGCGAGGCGCATTGCCTTGAGGGCGCTGTAGACCGAGCGCTGGTAGAGCGCGATGGCGACTAGAGGGCCGACGAGCGCGATGGCCAGGAGCGGAGAGCGCTCCCAGAGCACCGCGAGCATGAGGCTGACCGACGCCATGATCGAGAACGGCACCGCCGTCCAGTAGACGGACCTCTGCAGAAGCGGCATGAACGGCTCACGCGACCACCGCGCGATGATCGCGGCGATCAGCGGGATGTTGACCGCGTAGAACGACGCCGCGGCGAGCAACACCTGCAGGAGGAGCGAGGCGACTCCCGTCTCCTTCGCTCCGAAGGATGCGGCGAGGCCAGCCGCGCCCCCGCCCAGCGAGTAGACCGCGCTGTTGTAGGACAGGCGGATCGCCGGACGGCGCTGGAACAACTCGATGAGCGCCCTCGTGAGGAAGCCCATCACGACCGCCGGCGCCCAGCCGTAGATCACGGCGGTGCCGACGATGAAGACGGCCGCGAGCGAGATTCCCTCCGAAGAGATCCCCTCGATCGGGACCGGGTGCGCCTCGACGAAGGTCGCCGCCAGAAGGAGTGCGAAGACTCCGGCGAGCACCTCCGGCTCGGGGTTCGATGCCACGAATTCGCCGATGGCGAATGCGAGCACAGCGAAGCCCGCGAGGGCCACCGGGACGACAATGGGCAGAAGCCGCGCCGTCTCGCGCGAAACGAGACGACGCTCCGGCTTCACCCGACCCGATGCGCTCTCGGTCGAGCGAACGGGGCGCAGGCTCACGGCTATGGTCTAACCGTTCGCCGTCTTACCAGGCCCACCCTTCAAGGTCGCTCAGAAAAGCGCCAAGAAGAGCGGCGAACACTGCAACGTACGCGAGCTTTACCTTCCAATGAAGCATTCCGATCATCTCCCGTGTTTCGGATGCCTAGGACGAGCCGAAGTATCAGTGCACCGGGGAAGCCGCAACATCCCCCCTTCGAGGGATTCGGGAAAAGCCTGCTCAAACCCGATTCTGCGGGCTGTTTTGCCCTAGAGCAGGCCGGCTTCCCGAAGGGGGCGCCTGCCCCAGGCGAAACGGTCGCGATACCAGCCGGTAAGCGGCACGAACGCGACTCCCTGGCTGGAGGAATGGATCATCCAGCCGTTTCCGAGAGCGATCCCCATGTGATCGACCTCGGAAGGGCTCGAACGGGGGCCGTCCGCGCCGAAAAAAGCGACATCCGCGGCCTTCAGGTGGTCGAACGGGATCCGCTTCGATTTCGGCACCTCGCCGCTCATCTGGTACGTCGTGCGCCCCTGAAGCACGGAGGACAGAGAGCCTCCGTTCGGGTACGGCTGCAGCTTGTAGACGCGCCAGACGAAGCCGGAGCAGTCGAAGCCTCCGCGCGAGGTGACACCGAAGGTCACCTGCTGGTGCTCCGACATGCCGCCCCAGATGTAGGGGTAGCCGATGAAATGGACAGCCCGCTGAAGGACGCGCTTGGGCCAGTCGCCGTAGTTCGGGAGCGAGAACGAGTCGGCGAGCGCGGCGACGCTGTCTCGATCCCACTGCGAGATCTGCAGCGCTCGGGCGAGCGAGTACGCGGCTTCCGCGCGGGTCGCCGGATCCTGGGGCCGGAGCTCGAGGTTGTCGTCTCCCTGGGGATGGTTGAACCGGAGCCAGATCAGGCGCGCGACGACTTCGTTCCCGAGGCGCCGCGGCGGCTCGAGGCCGGCTTCCTTGACCTTCCGCTGGAACCTCTTCGCATCCGTGCGGAGACCGAGCGCCCTCACGATCTTGGCGTCAAGCTCGGCCATCGACACCTCTGCGTCAGGGTCGACGACGACTTGGGGCTCACCCGTGAGGGCCGCGAGCGCCTCGCCCAGCTCGGCGCGCGTGATGTTCTGGTTGGCCCGGAAGTTCGACACGCTCGGGCCCATGAGCCCGTTCGCGACGACGACCTTGATCTGCGGCTGGGCCCAGCTCGCGGCAGCGGCCGGCTGCGCCGCGACGAAGGCGGCGACCACGGCGAGGATTGCGACGAGACCCCGGCGCATGGTGTTCCTATCGTCGGGCCCTCTCAGAGCCTTTAATCTCAGCCGGATGAGCCGCGAGATCCGGCCCGAGCCCTCACCGGAGGAGCTGGAGGCGATCGAGGAGGCGCTAGCGCGCCTGACGGCGCCGCCGACCGACTCGCGCTCGGCCTGGTGGCGGGCCGGGGTCGCCGAGGATCTCAGCGAAGAAGAAGAGCCCGCCTGACGGCCACGCGCCACTCGGCGAGGAGGCGCTCGGCTTCCTCCTGGGGCAGCTCGGCTTCGTAGCGCGCGGCAGAGCGCCAGAGACCCGCCAGCTCGCCCGTGCCGGTCCAGGCGCCGGTGGCGAGGCCCGCGAGCGCGGCCGCACCGAGAGCCGTGGTCTCCCGCTCCTCGGGCACCTCGACGGGCAGGCGCGTGACGTCGGCGAGGAACTGCATCAGAAAGGCATTGCCTGCCGCGCCTCCGTCGGCGCGCAGCGTCTCGACCACGAAGGGAAAGGCGTCGACGACGTCCCGGGTCTGGAAAACCGCCGCTTCGAGGGCGGCCCTGACCAGGTGCTCTCGCCGCGTGCCGCCGGAGATCCCGCTGATGAGCCCACGCGCCTCCGGCACCCAGTGCGGCGAGCCGAGCCCGGCGAGGGCGGGTACGAAGTAGACGCCGCCGTTGTCCTCCACGGCGCGTGCGAGCCCTTCGCTCTCCGCCGAGTCCGCAAGGAGCCCCAGCGCGTCGCGCAGCCACTGCAGTGCCGCACCGGTCACGAAGACTGAGCCCTCAACCGCATACACCGCGTCCGCGGAGCCGAGACGCCACGCCACGGTCTCGACGACGCCCTCGCCCGGTTCTCCTCGCTCGGGGCCGCTGTTCGCGAGGAGGAAGGCACCGGTCCCGAACGTTGCCTTCGCCTCGCCGCGCCCGAAGCAGGCCTGCCCGAAGAGCGCAGCCTGCTGGTCGCCTGCCGCCCCAGCGATGGGGATGCGCGCGCCGAAGAGCTCCGCCTCGCCGATCTCGCCGCTCGAGCTGACGATCTCCGGAAGAACGGAGCGCGGGACGCCGAAGAGCTCGAGGAGCTCGTCGTCCCACTCGAGCGTCGAAAGGTCGACGAGAAGCGTGCGCGAGGCGTTGGAGACGTCGGTCGCGTGGACGGCGCCGCCCGTCAGCTTCCAGATGAGCCAGGAATCCACCGTCCCAAAGGCGAGATCGCCGGTCGCCTCGCGAAGGATCCATTCGAGCTTCGTCGCCGAGAAGTAGGGGTCGGGGACGAGCCCGGTCCGGTCACGGATCAGGTCGGCGGGGAGCTCCTTGCAGCGCTCGGCGGTGCGCCGGTCCTGCCACACGATCGCGCTGTGGGCCGGAGCGCCGGTGATGCGGTCCCAGACGATCGTCGTCTCGCGCTGGTTCGTGATGCCGATCGCGGTGAGGTCGGCGGCCCCGACGCCCGCCTCTTCGAGCGCGTCTTCGGTGGCCGCGAGCACGGACTCCCAGAGCCGGTTCGGATCCTGCTCGACCCAGCCGGGATGGGGATAGTGCTGCGCGACCGCGCGGTAGCCCCGGCCTCTCGTCCGCAGGGCCTCGTCGAGGACGAGGCACGTCGTGCCCGTCGTCCCCTGGTCGATCCCGAGCAGCACTAGAGCGGGAGCTCGAAGGCCTGCAGCACGAGCAGGGGCGCGAACCCCTGGCGCCGGTACAGCCGAAGCGCGGGCAGGTTGTCCGCGTGCACCGAAAGGCCGAGCGTCTCGCCGGGATGGCTCGACCAGTAGCCGGCCAGCGCCTCCGAGAGGACGTAGGCGCCGATCCCCCGGTCGCGCTCGCTCTCGGTCACGCCGAGGTGGTAGATCCAGCGGTCGGCGGCGTCGATGTTGACGATGGCGCGTGCCGCCTGGTCGGCCTCGCCGATGTAGACGGCGCCTTGCTCGAGACCGGTAAGCCACGCGCTTTCTGGAAAAGAGCCGTCCGGAAAACACTCGCGATAGAGCTCCATCGTCACATCGAGGTCGTCGGGCGTGCCCGGCCGCACCGCGAGCGTCTCGGGGCCCGACTCGACCCGGCGGTGGTCGGCCGCGGTCAGGCGGAAGACCGCGGTCGCGTTCCCGGAGGGGGCGAACCCCGCGCGCTCGAGCAGGAGCCGTCCTGTCGCGTTCCTCGCGCCCACTGCGCCGACGACCCTGTGCGCAGTCCTGTTCTCCGCCCGCTCGATGGCCGCTTCGAGCAGCATCGACCCGAGCTTCTGCCCGCGGTGGCCCGGCGCGACGAGCGGACCGAAGAGGTCCGCGTGGTCGAACCCCGGCGAGATCTCGACGCCCGCGAAGCCGACGACCTCCCCGTCGATCTCGTCCACGAACAGAGTCTCCTCCGGCGGGACCTCCCAGTCGGAGAGCTCGCTCTCGAGCTCCTCCGCGGTCGTCCACAGAGGATTGCCGACCTGCTCCTGCGGCCGCTGGAGGGCATGCCGGGAGAGCTCGAGCACTGCGGCGCGGTCCTGCGGCGCGAAGCTACGCAGGCTGCTGCCCACGGAGGACCCTCGGGGCGCTCATCAAGTAGTCGAGGCCGGAGATCCAGGTCAGTGCGAGCGCCACGAGCCCGGCCCACCACGCGATGTCGTTGCTGAAGGCGCCGCCCGCCGCGAGGCCTCCGATCGCTGCCGCCGCAGCCTGCGCTCCCGTCTTGAGCTTTCCCAAATCGCGCGCGGCCATCACGACTCCACGCTCGAGCGCGGCGAGACGAAGGCCAGACATGAGGAACTCGCGGGCGACGATCGCGGCGACCATCCACGCGGGAAAGGCAACGCCGACAAGCATGATCAGTGCGGCCATGACGAGGAGCTTGTCGGCCACCGGATCGAGAAGCCGGCCGAAATTCGACGAGCGGTTCGTACGCCGGGCCCACCAGCCGTCGACGTAGTCCGTGGTCATCGCGAGAGCGAAGACCGCAGTCGCCCAGTAGTAGTGATTGGGGAAGTCCCAGGCGAAGAGCACCACGACGACGGGCACCGAAAACGCACGCGCGAGCGTTAGCTGGTCTGCAAAGTGCATGGAAGGGACAGAATACGCGCGCCCATGCCTCCTTTTGGAAAGGTTCTCGTCGCCAACCGCGGGGAGATCGCGGTCCGCGTCTTCC
>DATEOQ010000350.1:0-8024 GCA_035273905.1 Candidatus Eiseniibacteriota bacterium
GAGTCGAGATAGTCGCGGATCACCTGCTTGTCGAAGCTGTCCTGTGCGACCCCCTCTTGGTAGCTGCCGATGGGCCAGTAGCGGGACGAATCGGGCGAGAGCGCCTCGTCGATCCAGACGAGCGCACCATCCTTCTCACCGAACTCGAACTTGGTGTCGGCGAGGATGAGCCCGACCGATTCCGCGTGCGCCGCGGCCGCCTTGTAGATCGCGATGCTGGTCGCGCGCAATTTCTCGGCGACGTCTCCACCCACGATCGAGGCCATCCGGTCGAAGTCGATGTTCTCATCGTGCCCCTCCTGCGCCTTGGTGGCGGGAGTGAAGATCGGCTCGGGGAGCTTCGACGAGAGTTTGAGACCGGACGGGAGCTTCACGCCGCACACGGACTGGTTCGTCTGGTATTCCTTCCAGCCCGATCCCGCGAGATAGCCGCGCACCACGCACTCGACGTCGTAGCGCTTGGCCTTCTTCACGAGCATCGACCGGCCATCGAGCACGGAGCGGTTCGAGGCGAAGGGCTCGGGGAATCGCGCGACGTCGGTCGTGATGTAGTGACTCTGCACGATCGACTCGAGCCGCTCGAACCAGAAGCGCGAGATCTGGGTGAGCACGCGCCCCTTCCCCGGGACGCCCTCGTTCAGGATCACGTCGTACGCCGACACGCGGTCGGTCGCGACGAGAATGAGCTGGGAGCCGAGATCGTAGAGATCGCGGACCTTCCCCTTGTAGTCGGGCGCGCGGCCCGGGATCACCACGTCGCGCAGGGCGCGATCGGCCGTCTTCATCGATTCCTCCTGAGTGAACGTTCGTATCGCGTCGACGTAGATCCGATGCTCGAGCGGCAGCAGTCGTTCGGATAGTGAATCCGCGGTTTCGCCGCGGCGCATCGGAAGCTCTGCTTGCACGATCACGGGACCGGTATCCATGCCCGCGTCCACGCGGTGCACGGTCGCTCCGGTCACGGCCACGCCCGCCTCGATCGCCTGCCGCTGCGCCTCCAGCCCTGGAAACCGAGGGAGGAGCGACGGGTGCACGTTGAGGATCGGCGCGCCCGCGCGGTCGATCGTCTCCCGGCGCAGAAGCCTCATGAAGCCGCAGAGCGCGATCAGCCCGGGACGATCCCGGCGGATGATGCCGTGGAGCTCTTCCTCGGCTTCGGGAGCGAGCCGCGATCCGGGGCGCCACGGCGTGAGGACGGACGTGGGGATCGATCGCTCCCGGGCGTATTCGAGCGCGGGGGCGTCCTGCCGGTCGGAGACGACCCGCACGACCACCGCCTCGAGCCGGCCGTCGCGCGTGGCGTCGATCAGATTCGCGACGTGGCTCCCTCGCCCGGAGGCGAGGAGCAGCAGCCGAAGGGGCTCCATCGACAATCGATACCACACCCCGGCGTCCGGCTCAAGGTTCTTCGCGTGAAGGGGTTACCGGCTCGCCATGGATTCAGGATGATACCAAATGGGCCGGCGCCCCTTCTCGGGCGCCGGCCCCATTTTCATCAAACTGCGTGTGTTTACTGTTGGCGTGCCAGCTGCAACACCTTGATGGTCGGAGACTCCCTCGGGGTCTGCAACCTGGCGAAGTAGAGTCCCCTGGCGACCATGGCGCCCGACGCCGTCCGGCCATCCCATCGAACCGAGTGCGCCCCAGCGTCCATATCGCCACGGACGACGTCTGAAACGAGGCGCCCGGAGGTGTCGAAGACGCGAAGGCTGACCGGGCCCCGCACTCCTGTCGTGAAGCGGAACTCGCGCGTCGAACTGCCCGGGTTCGGGGTTACCCGGAACGACACTGCTTGCATTCCTGGGCGATATGCGATTTGAACCGTAGTCAACGGAATCATCCCGGCCGGGACCTTGATCCCGTTATTGATGTCGTCCGCAATCGTCTTCGCGTTCTCATAGTTTCCCGTGGGGCTGTCGATCAGATTGTCGCAGTAGGTGATCGCCTGTGAGACGGTAGCTCCATCCACACTGATGACCTGCATTTGGTTGATGGTTCCCGCGGCAACGTTGAGAAGCAGGGACATGAGCTGCTGACGTGCGCGGGCGATCATCGCGACGTTTCCCTGGAGGTCCAGGAGAACGCGAGCGACCTGGAGCTTGTCCGAGCACTGGCCGGATGCGGGTGGCTGATAGACAGCCACGGGGTTGATCTCGTTGTCGTTGAAGTGCACGGCGATCAGATCGAGATACGAGCAGAGGACGGACGCACTCACATGGCCTGTCCCGTTCCCTCCAGTCGCAATTCCGACTTCATGCTTCCAGAAGCCCATAGATTGGATCGTGCCTGTCGCCGACCTGCACTGCAGCGCGAAGGCCACCGGACCGGTGCATCCATTCGCCGGAAGATCCGTGGCCACGCTCGAATAATCGAGCGGAGTCACATCGGTGAGGGTGTAATTGCTTCCCCAGCAAAGATCGGGAATCGTGAAGGCGCCCGAGGCGTCTGTCACGCCGGCCCCGATGAGATCTCCGGTGCCTGTTTGATAGGCATCCACGGTCACGCCCATGAGCCCGGTGCCGGGCGAGGGGCAGTTGGCGCGCACATATCCGCTCACGCTGAACGTGGGGAGCGTGCCCGACGCGAGCACCTCCTGTGCGCCAACGTCCCAGTTCAGGTTGCGGTAGTCGTCCCAGAAAATGATGGCGCCGCCGGCGCCGTTGGAGAGGAGGCTCCAGACCTCTTGACCGTAGGGCGCCGTGCTCACGGGAACGCCATTCACGGGCCAGGCTGGGTCGACCGTCAGTGGAAGAGTGAGCCGGACATGCTGCGCGTAAACGTTAGCGTCCTGGGGACCAATCCCATCGTTATCATTCCACGTGTAGATGGCCCCGCCGGACCCGTCAGGCACGCCGGACATGGCGAAGTTCACGGCCGTGGTGCTGAGGGTGGCGCCTCCCGCGGGTCCATCGACGACCCCCGAAGCAGAGACGTGTTGTACGAGGACCAGCGGCCTGGGATCCCACCAGCTTACGAGTGCCCCACCCGCGCCATCCGATAGGACCGACGGTGCCAACTGATCCCCGGCGTCAGTGGAAACAGGGACGCCGTTCGGATCCCAGCCGGCCGCCACGGCTCCAGTGGAGGTGAGATGTTGGGCGTAGGAATCGTTGCCGGTGCTTCCGAGTGTGCGGGTGTCGCCCCAGACCACGAAGCACCCATTCGCGCCGTCAGGCACGATGGCGTTGCTCACCGGCTCGACGTTGTGGGTATATCCGAAGCCCACGCTGGTCGCGCTGCCGCCGCCGTTGAGAATTTGCTGCCCGGGGGCCGTGGTGACCGGCATACCTGCCGGGTCCCAGAGCAGCGTCCCCGATGCCGTGATCCGCTGCGCATAAATGTCTCGCTGCGTGACGGCCGCGCTCCGACGGTCTGTCCAGGCCACGATGGCCCCACCTGACCCGTCGGAGCAGATCTCCGGTAATAGCTGGTCCGCTTCGATCCCTGGCGCCGCCCGGATTCCATTGACGAGCCATGCCGGATCCACCCCAGTCGTCAGCACGTGCTGAACGAAGATCCGACGCTGGAGAGCGCCGAATCGAGTGTCGTTCCAGGTGACGAAGACTCCGTTCGCACCGTCGGATGCCGCGTGGGGAAACGTCTGCGCACCCGCGGCCGTACAGACGTCAATGCCATCGATCGGCCAGGCCGGGTCGATCATCCCGGTGCTCAGTAGATGCTGTGCATAGATATCGCTGTTCGTGGTTCCGCGCCAATACACCGCAAATGCACCGCCCGACCCGTCGGTCACAAGGATCCCGTCCTGGGTTTGGCCGGAGATGCGCACGCCGTCAGCTGGCCAAGCGGGGTCGAGAGCCCCGCACCCGAGGATATGCTTGGCGTAGAGGTCGAGCGTTCCGCTCCGAGCATCGGACCACATCACGATGGCCCCACCCGCCCCGTCGGAAATTCCGGAACTGCCGCCCTCGTCGATGGCCGTTGCACTCACCATCAGGTTGCCAGACGAGCAGGACGCCGTCGGTGACGTCGGCGACGCCGAGGGGCCGGTAGGCGCGCTGAAAGCTGCATTCGGCCCGGCCAGGCCCTGGGACGGCGGTGCGATGGCGGTCGTGTCGTACTGGAGGCTCTCGGTATAGAGCGGGCGAATGTTGGCGAAGCTCCTGGACGAAAGCAATGAGACGAGGAAGATCGCGAGAAGTCCTCCGAGACAAGTTGAGGCTTTTCGGTTCCTGCGGCGGCCGACAGAGTAAACACGTTGGCGATCCATCATGGTGCGACCTCCCAAGTACGATGTGAAAAACCACGGTGCACTCCGAGTTGGCGAGTTCGAGTCAGGGAGCGCGACACACACTCAGGCATGACGAAATGAATCGGTCGGCGGCGCTCACCTCCCTTCTATCCGGGAGAGGAACGCCGTAGCGCCAATGAGTCGGAGCTTGACCCAATGTACGAAGGAGAAGATGGGGAGACCGGCAAGGGGAGCTTGTGAAACGGAGAGTGAACGGCCTGGACTAGTACGCGGAGGTCCTCGCACACAGTGAGCGCTCATGTGCCCTCTAGACCCGGTTTGGTTCGGGCCGTTTCGGACATCCTGCGCCGGGGAGACTGGGTCGTCGACGTTGAATCGCTCAGCCAGAGCATCAAGGCGACCTACCCAAACGCGAGGAGCGCGAGCCGGGCGGCGTGAAAGCAACGCCAACCGACGGCGGGATAGCCGAAGAGGAGGATGATCGGGTGATTGTGCGCCCTTACCGAGGCGGGTGAGCAACGAATGGCTGCCGCCATGGAGCGAAGTGCGAGCGGTGTGGCCGTCCCACCCCATACCGCCGGTGACCATGAGGAAAACGCCGAACAGGGCGAACGCCGCCAAGCCCAGGTGGCACGCGATTCGGCGCAGCTCTCCAAAGCGGAGGCCACCGAACGGGCACGGACCGGACAACGAACAGCCGCCGTCGTCAGAGGGGAGGTGAAAACAGCGCAAAGTCGCCTCCGCGGATCCGAACTTTCAATTGTCCTATTGGGGAGGCCGAGAAAGTACTCCACGAGGCCGACGATCACAAGCAGGAACGGACCTCGACCGAACCTGAGTTTTCAAAACGCAGGCACTCCGGCGCGATGCCACTCCACGCGCTCCGGCGCGGGGTGGGCGCGGGTTGAGACCCAGGTGCCGCCCGGAGTGAATGTGAGCCGGATCGAACCCTCCCGATCCGTGCGAAGGACGCGGGCGCCGTGCCGCTCATATCTGCCCAGCACCGTCGCGCTGGGGTGATGAAAGCGGTTGTGCTCGCCGCAGGACACGAGCACAACGGAAGGATGGAGCTTCTCGACCCAGTCCTCCCCACTCGACGTTTTGCTCCCGTGGTGTGGCGCCTTGAGGACGTCGACCGGACCGAGCCTTGGGAGGACGGCTTCCTCCCCTCCCGTTTCGAGGTCCCCGGCGAAGAGCGCGGTCGCACCGCCGAGGCGAAGGACTCCCGCGAGCGAGGCGTCGTTTTCATGCGGGCCCTCCGAGAGTCCTCGGTCGATCGTGAGCAACGCCCCAGCGCCGATCGCAAAGGTGGTGTCCCCTGCGACGCCCACCGCGTGTCCGCCGTGACGCCTCAACGCGCGCGAGAGTCCCCGTCTCCACGCGCCGCGGCGGTCGCGGCCGTTCTCCCACAGCGTACCGATCCATCCGCGCCGCGCGAGCCACTCGAATCCGCCGAAGTGATCCAGATGCGCGTGCGAGAGGAGCGCGGTGGGAACGCGCCCCGCTCCCTCCGCGCGGAGCGCGGGCTCGATCACCGACTCGCCGGAATCGCGTCGTTCGTCACGCGGCCCCGCGTCGACGAGAAGCGAGGTGCCATCTGGAAGCGAGACCCATGTTGCGTCCCCCTGCCCCACGTCGAGCATCACGATGGCGATCCCGCCATGCTCGCGCGGCGACGGAACGAACGGGACGAGCGCGCCCACGATGAGCGCCACGCCGGACCAGCGCGCCGCGGACGCACGCGACCTGCGGTCGCCGCGGCACGACTCCGAGGCCGCACCCGCGAGCGCGAGGAGGAACGCACCGACCGCAAGCGCGGCCGCCGGCACCACGCCGTGCACGAGCCACGGCTCGAGCAAGCGCGAGCCATGCGTGTTCAGCTCCAGCATGAGGAGACCCGAGGCCTCGAGCGCTCCAGCCGCCGCGCCGCGCAAGAGCGGCACGCCCGTGGCCACGGCGCCGAGGAAGAGCACGCATTCGGCCATGAAGAGCGTGCAGAGCGGGATCACGATGAGATTGAGCCCCAGGCCGACCATGGGGATCGCGCCGAACATGGTCGACTGGACGCCCGCGGTGCCGATCGTGGCACCTCCGCTCTGCACGAAGAGAGACCAACCGCCGGCCATGGCGCGACGGGCGAGACCACGCAACCCTCCGCCGGCTGCCCCCGGTTTCACCAATCCGCCGAGAGGCCCCGCGGCCCCAAGTCCGAGCACGGCGAGGAACGAGAGCTGGAATCCGGGATCGAGCACCGATCGCGGATCCCACAGATGGAGCGCGAGCCCCGCGAGGCCCCAGGCGGTGAAGGGACGCACCGGGACGCCGAGGAGGCGTCCGCCGCGCGCGGAGGTCCACAGGAGCGCGGAGCGGAGCGCCGACGCGGGCGCGCCCACGAGAGCGACGTATCCCCAGAGCGCGGCCAGCTCGATGGCCGCGGTCGGCGCGGGCGGGAGCCGGAGCATGCCCGCGAAGAGCGCGATGAAGCCGGCGAGGATGCACACGTGGAGTCCGGAGATGGAGAGGATGTGGACCGTGCCTCCGTCCCGGAACGAGCGCTGGATCGCGGGCGCAATGCCGGAGCGATCGCCCAGGAGCATCCCGCGCGCGAGCGCGGCGACCGGGCGGCTCAGGGACGCGGCGAACGCGCGCGCGAGCCGGTCCCGGATGATCGCGCCGGGATCGGCGCCGCGCTCGGGCGGATCCGCGGGTGCTTCGATCGACAAAGGATCGATCGTGACGGTGCCCTCGAGGCCGAGGCGCTCGAGCGCCCGTCCGGGCGCGCTCGAGCCGAAGTTGCGCGCGTCCTCGGGAGGCCGGAAGTCGCCGCGCAGCCGAATCCACAATCCGGGGAGCACCCAGCGCGGCGGGACCGCGTCGTCGCGCCAGCGCACGGTGAGCTTCGCGCGGCACGCGGCTTCGCGATTCCCCACGCGCACGCGGCGCGCTTCGACGACGAGGCTCGGAAACTCGGCGTCGGTCCCGGTCGTGTCGAGCACGCGCCCTTCGATCAGGACGGGCGTCTCCGCGGGATGCACCGGGAGCGGCCACGTGAGCGCGTCCGCCTCCGCTCCGAGCGTCACGCCAGCCGCCACGAGCGCGATCACGCCGAGCGCCGCCTCGAGCCACGACCACCAGGCGCGGCGGTACGGATGCTCGCGCCACCCAAGCCAGAGCGACACGGCACCGCATCCCAGCGCGACCGCAAGCGCGCGCTCTCCCCATCGCGCCGGAACCGCGGCGCACGTCGAAGCGAGGTGTCCCAGCGCGATCAGGAACCACAGCACGACCGGCGCTGGCCAGACGAAGTGGGGCCAGGAAGGACGCAAGGCGTCCTCGCTGCGGGGAGGTTCATCGAGCGCGGCGAGGAGGGGGCCGCGCTTGGGTCAGTTCTTGACGGGGAGTGTGTAGATCTCGGAGTAGATATCGTGCCCGCTCGTGCCGGACGCCATGAAATAGATGCGGACCTGACCGACCTTGGACCGAAGAACCTCGGGGGGCACGAGCGCCGCATAGGAGCGCGAGCCCTCTTCGAGACGCGTCATCCGCTTCGGCTGGAACGTTCCGCCCGGGGGCGCCGCGTAGAGCCAGAGCGCGAGCGAGGGATCCCACTCGGATTCGGGAATCGTGATCGTGAGCGGAAGAGGGTTCGAGCGGTCGACCGCGTCGGGAGCGTCGAACCGGAGCGGCTCGTCCGAGTGCTCGCCGAACTCGGCCGTGACGAACGCCTGCCCGCCCGACTTCACGTCGAGGATGGAGACCTGGGGCGGGAATCCGCGCCGCGCCACGCGCACGCTGTGCGTGCCCGGAGCGAGCG
>DATEOQ010000351.1:0-3526 GCA_035273905.1 Candidatus Eiseniibacteriota bacterium
CTCGCCCAGGGAGGCGCTCCCCTTCGACTGGTAGAGCAGACCCGTCGCGAACTTGTTCTCGATGCGGCCGCGCTCGATCGTGTCGATGGCCCGCATGCGGTCGGTCGGATCGTAGTCCTCCTCGAGCTTCTTCAGCACGATCCTCGATCCGTCGTGGAGCGTGACCTCGCGGCTCTCGCCCGGCGCGTAGTCGATCTCGATGTTCTCGAAGTGCGGGATGAAGGACACCTCGTGCAGCGGCGCGTCGTGCTCCTTGGCGTTCGTGTAGCTCTTGGTCGACCCCTCGTGGTTGTTGAACGTCACGCAGGGGCTGATCACGTCCAGCACCGAGGTGCCTCGGTGGGAGAAGGCCGCCTTGAGGAGCGGCCGGAGCTGCTTGGGATCTCCGGAGAACGAGCGGGCCACGAAGCCGCATCCGAGCTGGATCGCCATCTCGCAGAGATCGATCGGCATCATCTCGTTCACCTGGCCCGACTTCGCGCGGGTCCCGACGTCGGCGGTGGCGGAGAACTGCCCCTTCGTGAGTCCGTACACGCCGTTGTTTTCGATGATGTAGACGATGGGCACGTTCCGGCGCACGAGATGGAGGAACTGGCCGAGTCCGATCGAGGCGCTGTCGCCGTCGCCCGAGACTCCCATCATGATCAGCTCCCGGTTCGCGAGGTAGGCGCCGGTCGCCACCGAAGGCATCCGTCCGTGCACGGCGTTGAACGAGTGGGAGCGGCCGAGGAAATAGGCGGGCGTCTTGCTGGAGCAGCCGATGCCCGACATCTTGGCCACCTTGTGCTGCTCGAGCCCCAGCTCGAAGGCCGCCTGGATGATGCTCCCCGTGATCGCGTCGTGCCCGCAGCCGGGGCAAAGGGTCGACTTGGAGCCCTTGTAGTCGGCTGAGGTGAGGCCGATCCGGTTGACGTTCGCCGGCGTGCTCATCGGGTCGGCACCTCCGACGGCCGTTCGCTCGTGCGGACGCCGTTCAGGATGCTCTCCGCGTCGATCGGAAGTCCGTCGTAGTGGAGCACCGAACGGATGCGCGGCGCGAGCTCCGGATACTCCATCCGGAGGAGCGCGGCCATCTGCGCGTCCCGGTTCTGCTCCACGACGTAGATCCGCTGGTGCCCGCGGATGAAGCGCTCGATCTCCTCGGGAAACGGATACGCGCGCAGGAGGAGGTAGGACGTGGGCATGCCCTCGGCGCGCAGCTTGTCCCGCGTCTCGTCCATCGCGTGGTGCGTCGAGCCGAAGGCGATGAGGCCGATCTCGGCGCCCGCTACCTTCTCGACGAACGGCGCGGGCACGAGCGTCTTCGCGGTCTCGAATTTCCGGGCGAGCCGGTCCATCACGCGCGGATACGCTTCCGAGCTCTCGGTATACCGGGCCGCTTCGTCGTGCCCCGAGCCTCGCGTGAAGTAGGCGGCCAGCGGATGGTTCGTGCCGGGAAGCGTGCGGTAGGGAATCGCGTCGCCGTCGACATCGCGGTACCGCTCGAACTTCTTCACGCGCTCGAGATCCTCGGCGTTCAGAACCTTCCCGCGGTCCCACGGATTCTCGGGATAGCGGAAGGGCTGGGACATCCACGTGTTCATCGCGATGTCGAGGTCGGAGAGGACGAACACCGGCGTCTGGAGCCGCTCGGCGAGGTCGAACGCGCGCATGCCGTACTCGTAGCAGTCCTGCACCGTCGCGGGGAAGAGGATGACGTGCTTCGTATCCCCGTGCGAGAGGAAGGCGACGGAGAGAATGTCGGCCTGCGAGGTCCGGGTCGGCAGTCCGGTGCTGGGGCCGATCCGCTGGATGTCCCAGATGACCGCGGGGATCTCCGCGTAGTAGGCGTATCCCGTGAACTCGGTCATGAGCGAGAGCCCGGGTCCCGACGTCGTGGTCATGGCGCGTGCGCCGGCCCACGACGCGCCGAGCACCATGCCGATCGCGGAGATCTCGTCCTCGGCCTGGATCACGGCGTAGGTTGCCTTGCCGGTCTTGGGATCCTTCCGGAAGCGCGCGAGGAATCCCTCGAGCTGCTCCGCGAGGCTCGACGACGGGGTGATGGGATACCACGAGAGAAACGTCACGCCGCCGAACAGGGCGCCGAGCGCGGCTGCCTGGTTGCCGTCGATCAGGATCTTGCCCGTGGTGCGGTCCGCGCGGCGCGCCTGGAACGGCGTCGGCTTCATGTGCTCCTCGGCGTACTTGATTCCGACCTTCACGGCGGCGCGGTTCATCTCGAGCGCCTTGGGCTTCTTCCCGAGCTGCGCGACCAGGGCACGATCGACCTCGGCCGGATCGATGTTCAGGAGCCAGCTCACCACGCCCACGTAGATCATGTTCACGACGAGCTTTCGGAGCTTCGGGTCGGCCACCAGCGGCTCGACGAGCTTCGTGAACGGGACCTTGTAGAGCGTGCGGTCGGAAGGCACGGCGGGCATCGGGAGACCGTCGGCCACGATGAGGACGCTGCCCGGCCCCATCGCGGTCACGTCGGCCACGGACGTTTCGGGATTCAAAGCCACGAGCAGGTCGTAGCGCTTGATGCGCGCGATGTATCCCTGGTCGTTCGCCCGGATGGTGAACCAGGTGGGGAGTCCCGCGATGTTGGAGGGGAAGAGGTTCTTCCCGGAGACGGGAATGCCCATCTGGAAGAGCGCGCGCAGGAGGGTCGTGTTGGCCGTCTGGCTCCCCGACCCGTTGACGGTCGCGACGTGGATCGTGAATCGGTTGTCGATGGCTGACAAAGCTCGTCCCTACGTCGAGGGTTCGATGCGCCGGCCCGCGCCGGAGGGGCCCATGGTCCCATTTCGAAGCGAGACGGTCAAGGCCGCTCCACCCTGGGCGCGCCTTTAACTCTATTTGGACGCGCGAGATGCGCGTGCGATTCGCATCCAGGCCTCAAGTTCTTTCGCTTGACCGGGTCCCATCCCGCATCAAAAATGACGGCTATGAGCCCCCGAGTCCTGACCGTCCCCGAGCCCTACCTGGAACTGGACGATGCCGCCCTGGAGGCGCGCATCCGCGAGGCCAAGGCGCGCCTCGGAAGCTCGCTCGTCGTGCTGGGGCACCACTACCAGAGGGACGACGTCATCCAGCACGCGGACGTCACGGGCGACTCGTACAAGCTCGCCCGGCTCGGTGCGGAGCGCACCGATGCGACATGGATCGTCTTCTGCGGCGTCCACTTCATGGCGGAGAGCGCCGATGTGCTCTGTGCTCCGCACCAGCAGGTCATCCTTCCTGACCTCGCCGCCGGCTGCTCGATGGCCGACATGGCCGATCCCGATCAGCTCGCAACGTGCTGGGAAGAACTCCAGCAGATGGGAATCGTCGGCCGGGAGCCGCACAGCCGTCCGGGCAAGGCGGGCGTCGTGCCGGTCACGTACATCAATTCTGCGGCATCGATTAAGGCGTTCATCGGCGAGCGCGGTGGCACGGTGTGCACGTCAGGCAACGCCAAGGCGACGCTCGAGTGGGCGTTCGAGCGTGGCGAGCGAATCCTGTTCCTGCCTGACCAGCACCTCGGTCGCAACACGGCGTA
>DATEOQ010000352.1:0-4514 GCA_035273905.1 Candidatus Eiseniibacteriota bacterium
CATCTACCGCTGGACAATCTCGGACCGGACGGCACCCGGGGCAGCTACACCTCCGCGGCGGTGGTCGAATGGTAGGCCCCGCGCTCCTCTTCCCGGGGCAGGGATCGCAGTCGGTCGGGATGGGGCGCGCACTCGCGGAGCGGTACCCGAAGGCGCGCGAGGTCTTCGACGAGGCGGATCGCATTCTCGGCTTCGCGCTCTCGAGGCTCTGCTTCGACGGACCCATCGAGGAGCTGACGCGCACCGAGAACACGCAGCCCGCGCTCCTCGTGACGAGCCTCGCCGCCTACCGCGTGCTCGAGGAGCGGGGCGTGCGTCCGGCGGCGGCCGCGGGGCACAGCGCCGGAGAGTATGCGGCGCACGTCGCGGCGGGATCGCTCCCGTTCGAGGAAGGGCTCAGACTCATACGGCTTCGCGGGGAAGCGATGTCCCGGGCAGGGGCGGACCGTCCCGGGACGATGGCGGCCGTGCTCGGGCTCTCCGCCGAGCAGATCGACGAGGTGCTCCGCACGGTGAATGCGCCGCACGATCTCGCCGCGGCGAACTACAACGCGCCGGGGCAGGTGGTCCTCTCGGGCACTCCCGAAGCGGTGGCGCGGGGCTCCGAGGAAGCGAAGAAGGCGGGGGCGAAGAAGATCGTCCCGCTCCAAGTGAGCGCGGCGTTTCACTCGCCGCTCATGGAAGGGGCGGCGCGTGAGCTCGGCCTTGGAATCGACAAGGCGCCGGTCGGACGCGCGGCCTTCCCGGTCTACGCCAACGTGACCGCGGGGCCGGTGACGGAGCCGGACGCGATCCGGCGCACGCTCCGGGAGCAGCTTCTCGCGCCCGTGCGCTGGGAGCAGACGATGCGCGCGATGGTGGAGCAGGGCATCCGGCGCTACATCGAGGTCGGAAACGGCCGCGTGCTGCGCGGACTGCTCCGCGGCGTCGACAAGGAGGCGCAGGCCTTTGGCACCGACGATCCGGACGCGCTCGAGGCGGCGGTCGCGGGTCTCGCGGAGGCGGCGGCGCGATGAGCCGTCCGTTCGAGGGGCGCGTGGCCGTGGTCACCGGCGGCGCGAAGGGGATCGGGCGGGCGATCGCGATCCATCTCGCGACCGGCGGCGCGAAGCTCGTCCTCGCCGGGCGCTCCGAGGCACCGCTCGAGGAGCTGAAGGGCGAGATCCAGGGGCAGGGAGGGGAGGCGGTCGCGATCCGGGCGGACGTGGCCGTGGAGGCGGACGCCGACGCGCTCTGCAAGAGCGCGCTGGAAGCGTTCGGCAAGGCGGAGATCCTCGTCAACAACGCCGGGGTGACCCGGGACGGCCTCCTCCTTCGCATGAGCGACGCCGACTGGGACCAGGTGCTGGACACGAATCTCAAGGGAGCCTTCCACTGCACCCGCGCCTTCGCCAGACCGATGGTCCGCCAGAAGTGGGGTAGGATCGTGAACATCGCGTCCATCGTCGGCCTGACCGGAAACGCGGGACAGGCCAACTATGCGGCGTCGAAGGCGGGCTTACTTGGCCTCACGAAAGCGGTTGCGAAGGAACTGGCGTCGCGCCATATTACCGTGAATGCCGTGGCTCCTGGCTTCATCGAAACGGCCATGACCGACGCCCTGACCGAAAAGGTCCGGGAAGGTCTCATGGCGCAGATCCCCATGGGCCGCTTGGGGAAAGCGGAGGACGTAGCCCAGGCCGTGGGCTTCCTCTGCTCCGAAGGCGCGGCCTACGTCACCGGTCAGATCCTGACCGTGGACGGCGGTATGGTGATGTAGCGGGGGGCGTTCCGAAGCCCTGCCGGACCGGAACGAATCTAAAGGGAGGTGAGCAAGAACATGGCTGCGTTCAGCGAAGAGCGGGTGAAGCAGATCATCGTCGATCAGCTGGGCGTCGCGCCCGAGCAGGTCACCGCGGAAGCGTCGTTCATCGACGATCTGGGCGCCGATTCACTCGACACGGTCGAGCTCGTCATGGCCCTCGAGGAGGAGTTCGATCTCGAAATCCCCGACGAGGACGCTGAGAAGATGACGACCGTGGCGGACGCGATCAAGTACCTCGAAAGCCACGTGCCGAAGAACGCCTGATTCGGCACCGCGGGTCCAAACACGCACGGACCCGCGCGGAGCAGGGCGAGTCGACGAAAGGGAACGAAGAGAGAGCATGAGCCAATCGAACGGACAGCCGCGCCGCGTCGTCGTCACGGGCATGGGAGTGGTCTCCCCGCTCGGATCGGACGTCGAGGTGTTCTGGAAGCGGCTGACCGCGGGTGAATCCGGCATCGGCCCCATCACGCGATTCGACGTCTCGAAGTACGACACGCGATTCGGCGGGGAGGTGCGGGAATTCCGCGCCGAGGATTACCTCGACAAGAAGGACATCCGCCGCGCCGACCTGTTCGTGCAGTACGCGATCGGTGCGACCGCCCAGGCCGTGAAGCAGGCGGGCGTGTCTCCCGAGACCGTGGACCCGAATCGTTATGGGGTCGTGGTCGGCTCGGGCATCGGCGGGATCGCAACCTTCGAGGACCAGCATCGGACCCTGCTCGAAAAGGGTCCGTCGCGGGTGAGCCCGTTCTTCATTCCCATGATGATCTCGGACATGGCGTCGGGCCAGGTGTCGATTCAGTTCGGCGCCAAGGGACCGAACTACTGCACGGTGTCCGCCTGCTCCTCGGGCGCGCACGCCGTCGGCGACGCGTTCCGGATCATCCAGTCGAACGAGGCGGACGTCATGATCTCGGGGGGGGCGGAAGCCCCGATCGCCCCGGTCGCGTTCGCCGGTTTCTGCTCCATGAAGGCGATGTCCACGCGCAACGACGATCCCCTGAAAGCCTCGCGCCCCTTCGACGCCAATCGAGATGGATTCGTCATGGGGGAAGGCGCCGGCATCGTGGTGCTCGAGGAGCTCGAGCACGCGAAGCGCCGCGGCGTGAGGATTCTGGCGGAGGTCGTCGGTTACGGCGCAACGGGAGATGCCTATCACATGACGGCTCCGGCCCCCGAGGGTGAGGGTGCGGGCCGTGCCATGAGGGCGGCGATCCGGAATTCGGGCCTCAAGCTCGAGTCGTTCGGATATCTGAACGCCCACGGCACCTCTACGCCACTCAACGACAAATTTGAAACACAGGCCATCAAGTCGGTCTTTGGAGATCTCGCGTCCAAGCTCCCGGTCAGCTCGACGAAGTCGATGACGGGACACCTACTGGGTGCCGCGGGAGGGCTCGAGACGATCATCTGCGTCCTCGCCCTGGAGCGGCAGACGATTCCCCCGACGATCAATTACGAGACTCCGGATCCCGACTGCGACCTCGACTACGTCCCCAACACTGCACGAGCGGTCGAACTGCAGGCAGCCCTTTCCAATTCACTGGGCTTTGGTGGGCACAACGTCACCCTGGCGTTGTCGAGGTACATGGCGTAGGAGGATCCCGAAAGGGATCCGGTACCACGTGAACTTTTTGCGAAAGCTGTTCGGTCTGGACCAGCCGGCCGCGCCCAAGGCGGCGCCGCCGCCGGCGGTCCGCTCGCGCGACAGGGACTTCGATCTGAAGGGCCTGGAGCGCATTCTCAAGTATCAGTTCAAAGACGTCGGTCTGGCACGCACCGCGATGACGCACCGCTCGTATCTCCACGCGAGCCCGGGGCGCAGCGGCGAATCGAACGAGCGCATGGAATTCCTCGGCGACTCGGTCGTGGGCCTCGCGGTGAACGAGTTCCTCTACAACAAATTCCCGAAGCTCCGTGAAGGCGAGCTGACGAAGATGAAGTCGCTCCTCGTGAGCCGCGTGATCCTCTCGCGCACGGCGAATCTCATGGGGCTCGGCAACTACGTCCTGCTCTCCGAAGCGGAGAACGGCTCCGGCGGCCGCGGTCGCGCGTCGATCCTGGCCGACACGCTGGAAGGCGTGATCGGCGCTGTCTACCTGGACGGCGGACTCGAGCCGGCGCGGAAGCTCACGGAGCGTCTCCTCCTGCGCGAGGTGCACGAGATCCTGAGCGACGCGAATCTCGCGAACTACAAGAGCATGCTGCAGGAGTACGTGCAGGGCGAGTTCAAGACCCACCCGCAATATCGGATCTCGAGCGAGAACGGGCCCGACCACCAGAAGATGTTCGCCGTCGAGGTGGTCGTGAACGGGAAAACGCTCGGCCGCGGGCACGGGAACAACAAGAAGGAAGCGGAGCAGGAGGCGGCCCGCGATGCGCTCCTCCACTTCGAGAAGCTGGTCCGTCCCGAGCGGGCTGGCAGCAGCAGCACCATCGAAGAGGAAGGCTCGGGAGGACGCCGCCGGCGCCGCGGAGGCCGCGGACGGCGCGGAGGTCGCTCGGGCGAAGGGCGCTCCGGCGAGGGGCGGATGGAGGACGGCTCCTCCGGAAGCGAGCCGCGTGGCCGGAGCGGTCGCGATGGTGGCCGGGAGCGCGAAGGACGGGAGCCGCGTGAAGGACGGGAGCCGCGCGAAGGACGGGAGCCGCGCGAGGCTCGTGAGCGCGATGGCAACCGTGAATCGAGCCGTGACGGCAGTGAGCCGCG
>DATEOQ010000353.1:0-2926 GCA_035273905.1 Candidatus Eiseniibacteriota bacterium
CGCAGACCCTTGCCCCGCCGGCGGAACCCGGCGGGGCACTTTTTTTCGGTGCGCTACACTCCGCGCCATGGCGCACGAGCAGCGATCCCTTCCGTGGCGCGACGCAGCCCTGTGGTCCCTGCTCGCGCTCGTTCTTGCGACGGCGTTCGCGTGCGCCACCTACACGCGCATCCCTCCATCCAGCGATGTTTGGGATTACGCGCAGGAAGCGCGGCAGCTCGCGCGGGGGCAGGGCTTCACGTCGCTCTACACATATCCCACGCATCTCGGCACTCAGCCCGCTCCCTTTCCCGTGCGATGGCGCATGCCCTTGTACGCGGCCATCGGCGCCATGTTCCTCGAGTTAGGTGTCGCACTTCCGCTCGGATTCTTCATCGTGGCGGTGCTCGCGCACGCGATTCTCGTGGGCCTCGTTTTCCTGCTCGCCTCGCATCTCCACTCGCCGCGCGCCGGGGTGCTCGCCGCGGCCTTCGCGATCGCATCGCCGATCCTCCTCGACCCATTCAGCGCCGGGTTGAGCCAGGTCCCCGCGGCCGCGCTCGGCGCCGCGATTTGGTTTCTCCTTCTCCGCTACGCGCGGCCATCGTCCGCTGCGGCCGCGGGGCTCCTCGCAGCGGCCGCCTGGTACCTGCGCGGGGAAACGGTGGTGATGCTCCCGCTCTGGTTCCTGTGCGCCGCGCGGGGCAGGCGCTGGGATCGCGCGATGGCGTTCGCCTTGGTGTTCGCCGCGCTCGCGCTGCCGTGGATCGGCCACCTCCGTGCCGAAACAGGCCACGCCTCGCCCATTCGGGGCAATCCCATGCTCCTCTACACGCCGGAGTATCCGGGGTACTCCTCGACCCGCACGTACCTCGAGCCCATGCCCGGAGTGGCCTCATACGTCGCCGCGCATCCGCTCACCTTCGCGTGGCGATTCACGAAGGACGCGGTGGGCTATGGCGTCGATCTTCTCTGGGGTCTCGGTGCGTTCGCGCTCGGGCTCGCGATCGCGGGCCTTCTCCTTCGCGATCCCAAGCAACGGTGGGGAGCGCTCAAGCCGGCCGGGTGGATCCTCGCCGCGGCCTTGGTCCAGATCGCGGCGTTCTCGTGCCTGGAGCGAAGCCCGCGCTTTCTCGTGCCCGCCATCCCGTTCATTGCCGTCGTGCTCGGCATGGCGGCGGCGCCCGCGCTCGACAGGATTTGCGGCCGGAATCGCCAGGCACTGCTCCTGACGCTCCTCGTGCTCGAGCGGGCGATCCTCGTGGGTATCACCACGCGCGACGCGGAGCGCCGCTTCCCACCGCTACCCCCGGCCACGGCGACGCAGCTCACGCAGACGCTCGGACCCGCGCGCGGCGGCCTCATCTGGACCGACGTGCCCGACTGGGTGTCGTGGCACCTCGACCGTCCCGCGCTCCTCCTCCCGCTCTGGCGTCAGCGCGACCGCGTCTCCGCGGATCACCCCGCCGACGCCATCTATCTCTCGCCCGACGCCCGGAAACGAAACGAGGCCGACGGCGAAGCGCAGTGGATCCGCGCGGCCGACGGCCTCGAACCGATTCCTGGATTTTCCAAGCCCGAGGCGCTCACCGCCGGGGGCCAGGTCTTCCTGCCCAGCTACTGACCGCGCCAAGCTACTGCATGCGCGTGTACTTGATCTCCATCTCCGTGACTTCTTTGCCCTCGTCGGTTCCGACCATCGTGAGGACCGTGTTATTGGCGTCGACGACGTGCGTGACCATCTTGTACGGCACCGGCTTGCCCGTCACCGGATCGTCGAACGCGGACTGAATCGTCAGGGTCTTCGTTGCCGGATCGTAGGAGCTGGCCGAGCTGAACGCCATGGACGTTCCCATGTTGTCCAGCCACACGCTCGAGAACGAGTTCTTCCGCATGTCGAAGCCGAGAAGCTCCATCCCCTCGAACGGCGTGCCCTGGAAATCGCCCGTGTAGCTGCTCTCGAGGAAGCGGTCGCCCATGACCATGGTGCGCGTGCACGTCCCTTCGCTCACCGTCGGCTGCGGGCCCATGTAGGTCGTCTGCACCGTCTTCCATTTCCCCACGAGCGGCTTCATGAAATCCGTGTGCATCGGACCCGGCGTCGCGTACTTGGCCATCTCGGCCATCATCGCGTCCTGCTGAGCCTTCGCGGCATCGGCGGCGGCCTTGTCGGCGGCCGTCTTGGACGATTCCGCGGTCTTCTTGGAGGAATTCTTCGGCGATTTGTCGGATGCGATGGCGGGAGAGACGAGGCAGAGGGCGAGGAGTGCGATTGCGACCCGGTGGACCGGAGCGGCGGAGAGCTTGGACATCGTGTCCTCCACGTTCTAGGAGATCAGGGGGTGTCCCACTAAGACCGTGGAAAGTAGCACGAGCCACGCCGCCCGGCCACCGGTTCGCATAGGGGCGACGGCGCCTCCCGCCGCCCCACGCTTCAACCAGCTATAGCTACTTCTTCGGCGCGGCTTCCTTGGCCGGCGCCTTCGCCATCACGTGCGCGTCGATCTTCTTCATCTCTTCCTGCGTGAGGACGTTCTTCTTCACGAGCTCGCTCTTCGACGTGTACGGACGCCCGGCGATGATCTTGTCCGCGGTCGCGTCGTCAACGCCCGGGAGCTTCATGAGATCTTCCTTCGACGCGGTGTTGAGATCGACCTTGTGCGACTTCGTCGAGGAGTGGTGCGCCGTGTTGTGGTGCGCCGTGCTCGAAGTCGTGGTCGCGGTGCCAGTGCCGGCGAAGGCGGCAACCGGCAGCAGCATGCCGAACGCTACGGAGGCCAACACATGGGTACGGGTCATGACAATTCTCCTGTGGAGGGGGACTGGAGCCGCGCCGGAGAGCCCTCCAAACCGGCGGCGCGAGAGGGCGTGGCCGCCCTCGGGGCAAAGCAAATGGAGTGATCGGGGATGGAGCTGGATGTGGTGGTGGAACGGACGGAAGCGAACA
>DATEOQ010000354.1:0-2521 GCA_035273905.1 Candidatus Eiseniibacteriota bacterium
CGAGGAACTTGTTGGGCGCGACTCCGGCCGAGGCCGTGAGCCCCGTTGTTTCATGGATCGCGGCTTTCACCCGCCTGGCCACGTTGACCCCGAGTGGCTCGCCCCAGGCGTTCTCGGTCACGTCGAGGTAGGCCTCGTCGAGCGAGAGCGGCTCCACGAGCGGCGTGACGTCGCGAAGGATCGACATGACCTGCCCGGAAACCTGCCGGTACTTGGGAAAGTTGGGGGAGATGATGACGACGTCGGGGCAAAGGCGGACGGCCTGGCTCATCGGCATCGCGGATCGGACGCCGTATCTGCGGACCTCGTAGCTCGCGGCGGCGACCACGCCGCGCTCCGCGGGATTGCCGCCCACGGCCACGGGACGGCCGCGCAGCTCAGGCCGATCTCGCTGCTCGACCGATGCGTAGAAGGCGTCCATATCGATGTGCACGATGCGCCGGGTCAACGGTGCCCTCCTCTCGAGGCAGGAGTCTACCGCACCGTCGGTCACCTCTCGGAAGAAGATCAGGCTGGAGCCGTTCCTGGTCGCGGTGGTAGCGTCCGCGCGGGTCGATGGCTTGTGCGCGTCACCTCAACTGGGAGGCCTCATGCGTGGCTGGGGAGCATTCTCGTGGCGTGTTGCGATGGTCGCCTGCTTCGGGTTCTTCATTGCCTCAGCGCTACCGGGCTCGGCCCGCGCGGAGAATCGCAAGCACCACCTGGGCTTTGCGCTGGGGTACGAGAAACATCTCAGCGATGACTTGAAAGAGGAGAGCATCGGCATCGACTACACGCAAGCGGGTTACGGCGCCATCGCGTACCGCCTGTCGGTGATGTCCAACCTGGACATCACGCTGGACGCACGGGGGACCACCCACAGCGACACCATCGGAGGGGTCGACCTCACGATGAGCACGGGATTCTTCGGCCCTGGGATCCGGCTGATCTCGCCCAACGAGGGCCTTCGCCCGTACATGCAGGCCAATTTCTTCCTAGTCAGCGAAAGCCTCGAGGCCGAGGTGGGAAACACCAAGACCACGACCGACGAAAACGGTGCCGGCTTTGGAATCTCGGGCGGTGTCGACATCCACGCGAGCAACTTGCTCTCGATCCCGATCGAGGTGAACTACATGTATGGAAAGCCGGCGGACGATATCTCGGGGATTGGGGCGAATGTGGGGCTCACGTTCAACTTCGGTCAGCTCAAGTAGCGGTCTACCTCACGTCGAGTCCCATCTTGGCCAGGAACGCTGCCCACCGCGGGTCGCCGTGGAGTGGGTGGAGGTAGGGGCTCGTCTTCACGTCCATGAGGCCGCCGTCGCGCTGAGCGTGCGCTCGCTCGAGCCACTGGAGCGCCGCATTGACGTCGCCGCGCGCTGCATAGACCTCGGCCACTTGATACGCCGTGTCGTCGCCATACCTCAGGGCGAGATCCTGGAGCTCGCCGTCCGCCGTCCCGGCTTCACCCGTCGCGTGGTGAACCATGGCGAGAGCCCAGAGGCGCCACGCCTCTTCCGGCTCACGCAGGGCCTCCTCCAGGGCTTCCACCTCACGATCCTGGGCCAAGAGTGCCAGCGACAGTGCCGAATGGGTGCCAACCCTCTGGGGCGCTAGCTCCAGCGCCTTGCGGTAGGCCTCCTCAGCCTCGTCGAAGCGACCCGCCGCGCGCAGCGCGATGCCCAGGTTGTTGTAGGTTGCCGAGCTGAGCGGGTCCTGCTCGAGCGCGCGACGATAGAGCTGGATCGCTTCCTCGCTCCGGCCGAGCGTGAGCGCGAGCACGCCGGCGCCGCGCAGCACCGTGGCGTTCCTCGGCTCCGAACCGAGGGCGCGTGCGTACGCGGCTTCCGCTCCGCGGAAATCCCAGTCGTGCGCCATCCGGATCCATCCCAGCGCCACGTTCGCCTCGGCCAGATCCGGTTCCAGCGTGAGCGCGCGCTCCAGCGCCTGCCTGGCCTGCTCGTATCCGGCGGCCGAGGACCAGCCTTGTGCCGCCTGGCTCGCGTACGCGCGCCCGAGCTGCCTCCAGGCCGCGGCAAAATCGGGGTCCAGGTCGAGGGCCTTCTTCAACCACTCGATCCCCCGGAGCGTGTCCTCGCGCGTGTACCGGTCGAGAGCGTGCAAGGCCATGAGATAGAGCCGCTGCGCTTCCGGATCGTGGCCCCGTCCCTTGGCTGCCTGCGCCACGTCCGCCTTGGCTGCCTGCACTCCGGAGTCGTCGCCCAATAGCTTGGCGCGCAGCTCTTTCACCACGGACTGCGCGATGTCGTCCTGTACCGCGAAAATGTCGTCCAGGGTTCGATCGTAGGTTTCGGACCACAGGTGGGAGCTGTCGGAAACGCGTATCAGCTGCACGCTGATCCGCACTCGGTCGCCGGCCTTTCGAACGCTTCCTTCGAGGAGCGCCGCCACGTCCAGCTTCCGTCCGATCGTGCCGGCATCCTCGTTCGAATCCTTGAACTGGAACGAGGACGTTCGCGCGATCACGCGGAGGCCACTGATCTTCGTCAGCACATTCAGGAGCTCATCCGCGAGGCCGTCC
>DATEOQ010000355.1:0-2579 GCA_035273905.1 Candidatus Eiseniibacteriota bacterium
AGGGGATCAAGCCGAAGGTGATCGCGACCGGCGGCCTCGCGTCCGCGATTGCCGCGCACTCCGAGACGATCCAGGAAGTGGATCCGGACCTGACGCTCTACGGTCTCCGGATCATCTTCGAGAAGCACCGGCCGCGGTAGGCACGGCCGAGGACGGCGCGAACGGCCTCCTCACAGACGCCCTCAGGCAGGCGCCCGGGGGACCTCCATCAGGTAGGAAACGAGCCGGCGGACCTTGCCGTCCCGCATCTCGAAGACGTCGCAGAAGACCGCATCCAGCATCCCGCCGTCGCTCCGCTTGGCTTGCACCGCTCCCTCGGCCACGAGGACGTCGTTCTCCTCGATCACGCGCGAGATGGTGATCGTGGGCTTGCCGGTGAAGGCCGGGTTCTCGACCTCGCGATCGAACGCTTCCTTGCCCACCAAGTGGAATGCGCCGGGCATGTCCCACACGACGTCGTCGGTGAGGCAGGAGAGGATCATGGCGTGATCGGATCGGCGGAAGCCCTCCATGTAGCGCTCGACGGTCTGTTTGTTCCGGCTCATAGCCCCGAAGTTACTACACTGAATGGCCGTATAGCAATGAACGTGAAACACTTACAGGCATGCCTCATCCCCTGTTGCGCCTCCGCGTCAATTTCCGCTACATTCAGCCCCAGTTAGCACTCTAGTCATCCCAGTGCCAGAGTCGGCCCGCCCAGGGGGGCGACGCCGCTGACCCGCAAGGAGGTTTCGGTTCCATGGCCAAGCAGCTGCTGTTCGATGCGGCCGCGCGCGATGCGCTTCAGCGCGGTGTGGACAAGCTCGCCAACACGGTCAAGGTGACGCTCGGCCCGAAGGGGCGGAACGTCGTCCTCGACAAGAAATTCGGCGCGCCCACGATCACCAACGACGGCGTGACGATCGCGAAGGAAATCGAGCTCGAGAATCCGTACGAGAACATGGGCGCGCAGATGGTGAAGGAAGTCGCCACCAAGACGCAGGACGTCTCGGGGGACGGCACCACCACGGCGACCGTGCTCACGCAGTCCATCATGCAGCAGGGACTCCGCCACGTGGCGGCGGGCGCGAACCCGATGTTCCTGAAGCGCGGCATCGACCGCGCGGTCTCGACCGTGACGGCCGAGCTCAAGAAGATGTCGAAGACCATCAAGACGCCCGAGGAGATCGCGCAGGTCGCGACCATCTCCGCGAACAACGATCCCGAGACCGGCAAGCTCATCGCGGACGCGATGGACAAGGTGGGGAAGGACGGCGTCATCACGGTCGAAGAGGCGAAGAGCCTCGATACGTCGCTCGAGGTGGTCGAGGGACTCCAGTTCGACCGCGGCTATCTCTCGCCCTACTTCGTCACCGATCCCGAGCGCATGGAAGCAGTGCTCGAGGACGTGAGCATTCTGATCCACGACAAGAAGATCGCCTCGATCAAGGACATCCTGCCCATCCTCGAGAAGGTCGCGCAGACCGGCCGTCCGCTCCTCATCATCGCCGAGGACATGGAGGGCGAGGCGCTCGCGACGCTCGTGGTGAACAAGCTCCGCGGCATCCTCTCGACGTGCGCGGTGAAGGCGCCGGGCTTCGGCGATCGCCGCCGGGCCATGCTCGAGGACATCGCGACCCTCACGGGCGGCCGCCTCGTCACCGAGGAGGCCGGTTTCAAGCTCGAGAACGCGGTCCTCACCGATCTCGGCAAGGCGAAGCGCGTGGTGATCGACAAGGACAACACGACGATCATCGAAGGGGCGGGCACGAAGGCCGACATCAAGGGCCGGGTCGATCAGATCCGGAAGGAGATCGAGGACTCGACGTCGGATTACGACAAGGAGAAGCTCCAGGAGCGTCTCGCGAAGCTGGCGGGCGGCGTGGCGGTGGTGCACGTCGGCGCGGCGACCGAGATCGAGCTGAAGGAGAAGAAGGCGCGCGTCGAGGACGCTCTCGCGGCCACGAAGTCGGCCGTCGAGGAGGGTATCGTCCCGGGCGGCGGCGTGGCTCTGCTCCGCACGCAGGCCGTGCTCCGGAAGCTCGACGCGAAGGGGGACGAGAAGTCGGGCATCGAGATCATCGCGACGGCGCTGGAAGCGCCGCTCCGGATGATTGCGATGAACGCGGGTGCCGAGGGCTCGATCATCGTCGAGAAGGTGAAGTCCCAGGGCGACGGCGCCGGCTACAACGCGGCGACAGGCGCCTTCGAGGACCTCGTCGCGGCGGGCATCGTGGATCCGACCAAGGTGACGCGGTCGGCGCTCCAGCACGCCGCTTCGATCGCCTCGCTCATGCTGACGACGGAGGCGATCATCACGGACAAGCCCGAGGAAGAGAAGTCCGCGGGCGGTATGGAGTAAGGGCAGTCTGACATAAGGAAATCAGGCCCCCGCGGAGCCCACCGCGGGGGCCTTTCGTTTTCAACGTGCGCTTTTCCAGGCGACGGCCGTTCTCCTACATGGGCGACCCAGCGCTCTCGATCCGCAACAGAGTCTCCACCCGGACGAGAAAGGGATGTCGCCATGCGTCGAGGTTCGTGGTACCCCGTCGAAATTCGTAGTGCCCTGATCTACCCCGTCACCCTGGTGGCCGTTCTCG
>DATEOQ010000356.1:0-2296 GCA_035273905.1 Candidatus Eiseniibacteriota bacterium
AACCCACCGCCGGCCGCTGCTTCGCCGGCCGCCGCTCCGCCGGGCGCGCTCGACGGAGCGTTGCCGTCCGCCACCGCACTCGCGGGAGCGCTCTCTAGCGTGTATCTCGGACCGCTCGTTCTCACGTTCGTGGTGGGAACGGTCCTCATCGCTCTCTATTTCATTCCGAATCACGCGGCCCAGGAGGTGAACGCGCAGCTCCTGCTCTGGGCCACGATCGTTTACGCCTTCGCGCTCATCCTCGGCTCCGTGTCGCTCATGGGCACGCACTGGCGGAAGATCCGCCTGAGGGCGGAGGGCTCGTTCTACAGCTGGGTGGCGATCGTCGCGCTCGTCGCCACCACCTTCATGGGCGTGGTCTGGGGCGTGACCGAGAAATCGCCGCTCGATCGCTTCTACAACGCCGTCAACTCTCCGCTCGCCTCGACCATGTTCGCGCTCCTGGCGTTCTTCATCGCGTCCGCGGCGTTCCGCGCGTTTCGCGCGCGCAACGTGGAGGCGACGCTCCTCCTCGTGACCGCGGTGGTGATGATGATCGGCCGCGTCTCCGTTGGCGAGTTCCTCTGGCCCGGGTTCCCGGCCCTGACGGAATGGCTCCTCGACGTACCCAATCTCGCCGCCAAGCGCGCGATCGCGATCGGCGTCGGACTCGGCGCCATCTCGACGGCGCTCAAGATCATCCTCGGAATCGAGCGGAGCTACCTGGGGAGACAGCGATGAGTCTGGCGGATCGGGTCCTCCGTCTGGACCGGCGGATCATCTTCATCCTGGTCGCCGTCGGTACGGCGCTCCCGCTCCTCGTCCCGGTCAACCTACCGATCACGGTCACGCCGCGCGTGGAGGCTGCGTACCAGACCATCGACCAGCTCCCAGCCGGATCGACGGTCCTGTTCTCGCTCGATTACGAGCCGGACGTCTCGGCGGAGCTCCAGCCGATGACCGTCGCGATCATGCGGCATTGCTTCCGGAAGAACTTCAAGGTGGTCGCGCTCACGCTGTATCCCGCCGGCCCGGGGCTCGTGGAGCCGGCGATCCGCATCGCGGCGGAGGCCGAGCACAAGGTCCGAAACCAGGATTACGCGTTCCTCGGCTACAAGTCGGGCTTCCAGACGGTGATGATCGGAATGGGCGAGAGCATCCGCTCCCAGTTCCCGATCGACTTCTACGGCACGCCCCTCGATTCCATCCCCGTGATGCGCGGGATCCGGAACTACGGGCAGATCGCGCTCCTCGTGAACCTCACCGCTTCGAGCGCGGCCGACTACTGGATCCAGTTCGCTGTCGGACGCTACCGGAAGCCCATGGTCCTCGGCGCGACGGCGGTCATGGCTACCGATTACTACCCCTATCTCTCGTCGAAGCAGCTCCTGGGATTGATCGGAGGGATGAAGGGGGCGGCCGAGTACGAGAAGCGGATGGATCTTTTCGGCGACGCGCGCCGCGGCATGGACGCACAGAGCCTGGTGCACGTCATCGTCACGCTGCTCGTGATCCTGGGCAATGTGGCTTTATTTGCGAGCCGCCGCGGAGCGGGGGGCCAGTGATCCACTGGGCGCAGATGGCTCCCACCATCACCGTCTGGGTCGCGGCCTTCCTCACGCTCTGCGTCTTCTCGTTCCTCTACAAGGACAACCCGTTCTACCGCTTCGCGGAGCACCTCTTCGTGGGCTCGGCGGCCGGGTATCTCCTCGCGGTGCAGTACCAGAACGTCATCATCCCGAACGTGTGGATCCCGCTGACCACGGGAAAGGCCGTGACGATCGGACTCACCATGATTCCCCTCGTGCTCGGGCTCCTGATGGTGGCTCGAATCTCACCCAGATTCGTCGGCCCGGCGCGGTGGGCCATCGCGTTCTACGTGGGGACCTACTCGGGCATCGCGGTGACCGGCTACATGCAAGCGCAGGTGCTCGCGCAGGTTGCCGACGCTGTGAAGCCATTCCCACCGGGATGGGGGGCGGTGAACGCGGCGCTCGGTTTGATCGGATTGTTGACGGTGATCGCCTACTTCTTCTTCTCGGTGCCGCACAAGGGCGTGGTGGGCGTGGGCGCGCGGGTCGGGATCTGGTTCTTGATGGTCGCGTTTGGAGCGTCCTTCGGCTACACCGTGATGGCCCGCGTCTCCCTCCTGATCGCGCGCGTCCAGTTCCTCCTGCGGGACTGGCTGCATTTGATACCGATGAGTTGAGTCGGCGGGTGTAGCGGTTGGGCGACGAGCGACAAGCGTCGAACTGGCCCCGGGGCGAGTTGGAGCGGCGCGAACTGGCCCCGGGGCGAGTTGGGGCGGCGCGAACTG
>DATEOQ010000357.1:0-2323 GCA_035273905.1 Candidatus Eiseniibacteriota bacterium
GGAGCGGGAGATCCCGCTCGCGGTGGGCGTCTCCGCATTCACCGTGCTCGAGAACCGGCTGGTGCTGAGCCTGGCGCTCGAGCCCGACTCCACGTCGGGCGAGGCGCACCGCGCCCACCGCGCCGAGTGGATTCCGCTCACCGACGAGGGCCGCGCCGGAATGGAGCGGCAGGCGCGCCGCCTCTACCAGAGCGGCCGCGGCGCCGCCATGCGCGACACCCTCCTCGCGAAGACGCTCGCGCTCGCGTCGCGCGATCCGCTCTGGAAGGCGCTCCTCGCGTCCGACCGGGACATCGTCGTGGTCGTACCCCGCCCCATCCTCCAGACGCTCTGCAACCGCATCGCGCGCACCTATCTGCAGGGGGCGCGCCTCGACATCGACCCGGGCGTCGAGGAGCACCTGGACGAGACCCTCCGCGTCAAGCTGCTCGGGGGCAAGGTCGGGGCAGGACACATCAAAGGCAATCTCCGCGTGACCCATCTCGCAGGGCGTCTCCGCGTCACGGGCGATCCGACCATCCGGCTCCTTCCGCCCAACGGGCTCGAGATCGCCGGGCCGGTGCAGGTCCTCGATGGGCAAGGCCGGGTGGAGCTGGACATGGCGTGGGATCCGAAGCTCCTCGTGAGCATGGTCTGCCACGGCTTCGAGTATGCCGACACGCTGGTCGGCCACGTGCTCCCGTTCACGCACACGATCCGCACCACGATTCGCTTCGCGGCGGCGGACACGAGCGTCGCGGGGCGCCCCAAGGTTCAGCGCGACCGTCTGTCCGTGCCGGCGGACTTCACCGATTCCTCGTTCGTCAGCATGCGCACCGCGCTCGTCGAGCAGGACAAGCTCTTGAAGTGCGGCATCGTCATGGACCCGGACAGCGTCATGGCCAGGGTGCGAAAGCTGATACGCACGAAGATCGCCTTCCGCCTCCCCGCGACGCTGTTCAAGCCCTTCACGCTCCCGCTCTCGTTGGAGAAGGAGTACGACGCGGGAGACGTGCGGATCGCGGCGTCGGTCCGCGAGCCCGAGGTGGTGATGGAGCCCGATTACCTTCGCTTCGGCTTCATGGCCGAGCTCACGGTGCGGGCGGCGGGCCAGGCAATGAACGAGCCCCGGCAGCCGAAGCCGCCGGGGCCGTTCGTTCATGCGAGTGCTTCTGAGCTTACTTCGAAGCCGCCGGAGCGTTCCGCGGGTCGTCGTTCGGATTGACATACGTGATCGAGAACGGACCCATGCCGTGGACCTGCACGACGCACGGCGTCTTCGCCATGGCGTAGTGGTGCATGGTCGCGGGCAGGATCGTGAAACTTCCCTGCGGCATCGCCTTCATCGTCTTCTGGTCGAACGTGTCCCCCATACCGATCAGGAACTGGCCCGAGATCACGGTCACGTTCTCGTCGGTCGCATGAAAGTGCGGCATGATCTTCGCGTTCGCAGGCAGCTTCAGGCGCACGGTGAACTCGCCGGTCTCACCCGGGTTGCCCTGGAGCACCGCGGCCATGGCGACCGTCGGGAGACCCGCAGGAGCGGGACCCCACTTGATGTCCGGTTGCGTGAACACGACGTGCGTGCTCGCGGCGGGCGGAGCCGCATCCTGCGCGATGGCGAACATGGGGATTGCGAGAACGAGTACCAGGGCAAGCAAACTACGCTTCATGTGACGAGCCTCCTTGGAGTGGGTATCGACGCCGGACCCCCGTCGGCGACGGATGGGTCACCTATCCTACTCCACCCCGACCCGATTGTGGCCCGCTTAGATGACCCCGAAATGCTTGAGGAGGGTGCGCACGCTCAGGAGGATGACGAGGCAGCCGACGGCCACCATCAACGGCCGCGGCCGCACGCGCTTGCAGGCCCAGGCGGCGAGCGGAGCCGCCGGGACCCCGCCCAGGGCCAGGCCCAGGATCATCGGCCAGTTCGAGACGCCGATCGTGACGAAGAAGGTCACCGACGCGGCGACGGTGACGAAGAATTCGACCGCGTTCACGGTGCCCACCGTGTTCTTCACGTCGTGGCCGCGAACGATGAGCGTGCTCGCGACCACCGGCCCCCAGCCGCCACCCCCCATCGCGTCGACGAGCGCCCCCACGAATCCGAGCGCGCCCAGGTGCGTGGTCGCGGCGTTCGGCGGAAACGGACGGAACGCTTTCAGGACGATCACGGCTCCCATGACGAGGAGATAGGCGGCGACGAAGGGACGGAAGCCCTCGCCGGGAACCCTGGTGAGGAGATACGCCCCCACGATCGCGCCCACGATGCCGGGCAGGAGGAGCTTTCGAAACATGGCGCCGTTCACGTTCCGGAACCAGTGATGGGAGAGTCCCGAGA
>DATEOQ010000358.1:0-3980 GCA_035273905.1 Candidatus Eiseniibacteriota bacterium
CGCCCACCTCGGCGAGCTCCACGACTTCGCGAAGGGGAAGCGCACCGGAGAGGTGCTCTACCGCTACCTCGAGCTCCGCGGCGTGCTCCGGAAGCTCGTCGCGTCGGAGCGGTTCGAGGACGAGGCGCGCGCGCGGAACATCGTGAAGTTCTTCTCCATCGTGCGATCGTTCGAGAAGGTCGCGGTCTCCGACCGCGTCGCCCTCTTCCTCCGGCATCTCGACGCGATCCAGGAGTACGGGGAGGACCCCGCCGTCGCCGACATCGACAGCGCGCTCGACGTGGTCCAGGTGCTGACGGTGCACAAGGCGAAGGGGCTCGAGTTCCCGGTTGTCTTCCTGGTGCAGCTCGCCGCGGGCCGTTTCCCGACCAACAACCGGAGTGGCGGCCTCGATCTGCCGGCGGCTCACCGCGACGCCGCGGGCGATTCCGAATCGCACCGCGAGGAGGAGCGCCGGCTCTGCTACGTCGCCTTCACGAGGGCGCGGGAAGAGCTGATCCTCACCTACGCGCGCGACTACGGCGGCCTCGGACGCGAGCGGGCGCCGAGCCTCTTCCTGCAGGAGGCGTTCGATCTCGGAAAGCCGGTGCCCGCGAAGCGGCGGAAGCGGGCGATCGAGGAGCTGGAGGAGCACCGGGCGGGGCTGCCCGCGCTCGCGCTCGTGGACTCGCGCGCGACGCGCGAGCCCATCGACCTGAGCGTCCGTCGGCTGGAGGACTACGAGACCTGCCCTTTGAAGTACCGGTTCCTCCACGAGATCTCGGTCGATCCCATCCTCACGCGCGACCACCGCGTGAACTTCGGAAACGCGATGCATCAGGCGGTCGCGCACGCCTTGAATCGGCGGATCCAGGGGCACAAGCCCTCGTTCGACGAGGTCGCGGAGGTGTTCCAGCGGGCCTGGAGGCGCGAGGGATACCGCTCGGAAGAGCACGAGCGCCGGCGGTTCGATCAGGGTCTCCAGGCGCTCCGCGATTTCATCGCGCGCGAGATCGAGGCCGGGCCGATGCCGTCCGCGGTGGAGCGCCACTTCCGCGTGAAGCTGGACGACGTCGTCGTCACGGGGCGAATGGACCGGGTCGACGATCAGGACGGCGAGGTCGTGCTGATCGACTACAAGACGACCGACCTGGACGATCCGGAGAAGGGGGACCAGGAGGCGAAGGAGAGCCTCCAGCTATCCGTCTACGCCCTCGCGCACCGCGAGCTGACCGGGCAGACGCCGCACCGGGTGGAGCTCCGGTACGTGCTCACGGGAGACGTGGGGCGCGCGGGCCCAGACGACAAACGCCTCGAAAAGACGCGCGCGAAGGTCGCCGCCATTGCGGCGTCGATCCGTGCGGGCGATTTCGAGGCGCGTCCGAGCGAGCGCAACTGCTCGATCTGCGCGTGCCGGCCGATCTGCAGCCGGTCGGTGCGCTAGCCCGCCGGGAGGCGGGCCGTACGGCGGTGGTGCTAGGCCGCGAGAACGTTGTCGAGGATCGACGTGATCTGGTGCTTGGGCACCGCGCCGACGATCTGCTCGACCAGCTTCCCGCCCTTGAAGATGTAGAGGCTCGGAATGCTCGTGATGCGGAACTGGCTCGCGATGCGCTGATTCGCGTCCACATCCACCTTCGCGACCTTGATCTTCCCCTGGTACAGCCTGGCCACTTCCTCGACCACGGGGGCCACCATGCGGCAGGGGCCGCACCATTCAGCCCAGAAATCCACGAGAACGGGGATCTGCGACTGGAGGACCTCGGAATCGAAGGTCTTGTCACTCACCTGGAGTACCGCGTCGGACATCGCTCAGGCTCCTTACCATGGTGTGGAACACGTTGAGTCACCATCTGTTACGTAGGAGGAAAAGGCTAACGTCTTAGATGCCCGGGATCAAGGCCGGATTCGAGGGGCCCTACGGGCCTCCGGCCCTCGTTGACACTCCCGCCCGGCGTTCCTAGACTCATCCGCTTTCCGTCCCACCACGACTGGAGACCCCTTGATCGAAGTCCAGAACCTCGTCAAGACGTTCCACGACCGGAAGAAGGGCGAGATTCCGGCGGTCAAAGGCGTGTCGTTCACGTGCCCCTCGGGCAAGATCTTCGGCCTCCTCGGCCGGAACGGCGCCGGCAAGACAACGACGCTCCGCATGCTCGCGACGATCCTGAGACCGACCTCGGGCACGGCGCGCATCAACGGCCACGACATCCAGGATCGCCCGGCCGAGGTTCGCCGCTCGATCGGCTATCTCTCCGGTGACACGAAGCTCTACGACCGCCTGACCGGGCGCGACCTCCTTCACTACTTCGGCGCTCTAGCCGGCATGTCACGGGATCGAATCACGAAGCGGATCGCCGAGCTAAGGGAGACGTTCCAGCTCGACGAGCTCCTGGACAAGCGCGTGGGCAAGATGTCGACGGGCATGAAGCAGCGCCTCTCGATCGCGCGCGTCCTCTTCCACGAGCCTCAGGTCCTGATCCTGGACGAGCCCACCGCGGGCCTCGACACCGTCGCCGCGCGCAAGCTCATCGACCTCGTGGGCGGCATGGGGAAGCGCGGACTCACGGTCATCTTCTCGACCCACATCATGACCGAGGCGGAGCGGATCTGCGACGAGATCGCCATCATCGACCGCGGGATCATCCTGGAGCAGGGAACGGTCGACGCGCTCTGCCATCGAAACGGAACGGGCACCGGCAAGTCGCTCGAGGACGTCTTCATCCATGCAGTGGAGGAGGTGTCCGTTGAGCACTAAGGCCTTCGCCGTGCTCCGGAAGGAGATCACGGACACCTTGCGCGATGGCCGCTCGGTCTTCGCGATCTTCATCTTCCCGTTCATCCTCTATCCGGCCATGCTGTTCTTCTCGAGCTACATCCAGTCCAAGAACATGGAGGCGGCGAAGGAGCTTCAGGTCCGCGTGGGGGTGGTCGGCTCCGAGGCACTCCCGTTCGTGGTCGATTCGCTGGCCGCGCTGCAGGGCGTGACGCCGGTGCCGATGACCGCGGTGCCGACGGACATCGAGGGCTCCGGCGTGAACGCCGTGCTCGTGATCCCGCACGATCTCCAGGCGGCGCTCGCTCGTGGCGACAGCGCGAAGGTCGAGCTCCTCTACAAGGACGCGGAGAACAAGTCCTCCGCGGCCGAGCGGCGGGTGCATCCCTTCCTGGACCGGCTCGACCTCATGCTGACACTCGACTGGGCCAGGGCACAGGGCGCCCACGCCGAGGCGGCGCCCGCCTTCACGGTCGGGAGCCGCGACACCTCGTCCAAGAGCGAGGTCGGGCGCTACATCGCGGCGCTCGTGATCCCCTACATCCTCATTTTCATGATCACGGCGGGAGCCATGCACACCGCCGTGGACGCGACGACCGGCGAGAAGGAGCGGAGCACGCTCGAGACCCTGCTCGCCACCTCGGCCACGAGGGCCGAGCTCGTCCTCGGCAAGGTGATGGCGGTGCTCGCCGCGGCCCTGACCGGAGCCATCACCGGGATCACGGGGCTCTGGCTCACGTTCTCGGTGATCGCGAAGGCATTCCCGACGATGGAGTCGCGCACGCTCGACATCGCCATCGGCCCCGACAAGCTCGTGCTGATCTTCCTCACGCTCGTGCCGGTCGCGATCTTCCTGAGCGCGACCCTGGTCGCGATCGGGTGCTTCGCGCGGAGCATGCGCGAAGGGCAGACCTACGCGACGTACGTCTACATGGCGGCCGTCTTTCTCGGGCTCGGGAGCTTCGGAGAGGCGACGCCTCCCATGAAGAACTTCATGATCCCGATTCTGAACACCGCACTCTTACAAAGAGAAATCCTGACGGGCACCGTGCAGATGGCGCACGCGACCGCGGCCATCGGCGTGACCGTCGCCGCCGCCGTCATCATGCTGGTCATGGCGGTTCGATTGTTTTCCAATGAAGGGGTGTTGTTCCGGAACTGACGACCACGCGGGCCCTGGCCCGCCCGGAGGTGTTATGAAGCGCGACGTCGACAGCCTGCTTCG
>DATEOQ010000359.1:0-2523 GCA_035273905.1 Candidatus Eiseniibacteriota bacterium
CCATGGTCGAGATGAAGCACCTCGCCGCCACTCCCGTGGGCATGACGGTGCGAGCCAAGGCCACCGTGCTGGAGACCGACGGGAAGCGCGTCCTGTTCGCGGTGGAGGCGTGGGACCAGGTGGAGAAGATCGCGGAAGGCCGTCACGAGCGCTTCATCGTCCCCAATGTCGAGCGCTTCCTCGAGCGCGCGGCCAAGAAAGGCAAGCCCTGACCATGCCCATTCCGCTCAACACCAGCATCAAGGGCAAGGAGTATCCGCCGTACGTCGTGCACGTCGAGCGGGCCAAGATCAAGGACTTCGCCAGGGCGATCGGCGATCTCTCGCCGTTCTACCTCGACGACGAGGTGGGGCGGGCGTCGCCGTGGGGCGACATCGTCGCGCCGCCGACCTTCGCGATCACATTCAGGGACGAGAAGGCGGACACGGGGTCGATGCTGAAGGAGCTCGGCACCGATATCTCGCGCATCCTCCACGGCGAGCAGGAGTTCGAGCACATGAAGCCCATCCGGCCGGGCGATACCTTACTGTGCCGCGGCAGGATCTCCGACATCTACGAGAAGTCGGGCCGCTCCGGCCCCATGGCCTTCGTGGTCCGCGAGACCACCGTGACCGACGCCGACAACGACGTGGTGGCGAAGGTGCGCGGCATCACCGTCATCCGCCTGTGACCTGTGAGGACGCCATGAAATACGCCAAGGTCTACCTCGAGGACGTGGAAGTCGGGACCGAGATGCCCGCGCTCGCCAAGGGCCCCATCGAGCAGATCCAGCTCACTCGCTACGCGGGCGCGTCCGGGGACTTCAACCCCATCCACCAGGACGCCGCCTTCGCCAAGGCCGCGGGCATGGGCGACGTGTTCGGCCACGGCATGCTGTCGATGGGCTTCGTGGCCCAGTCGGTGACGGACTGGCTCGGCGTGGGCACCGTGCAGAAGCTCGGCGTGCGCTTCGCCGGGCTCGTGCGCCTCGGCGACGTCATCACCTGCCGCGGCAAGGTCGTGGCCAAGCGCCCGGCCAAGGAGCCGGGCGGCGGCGCCGGCCAAGTCGACGTCGAGCTCTGGGCCGAGAATCAGAAGGGCGAGAAGGTCGTCACCGGGCGCGCCACCGCGGCGCTCATCTCCCGGGACGATCAGTAGGCGGCGGGCGGGCGGTCTAGGCGGAGCGCAGGAAGTCCCGCAGGGCTTCCTCCGTGGAGGGAAACGCGAGCTCGTTCCAGGGAATCTTCGCGGGCTCGACCCACTCCACGCAATCGTTCTCGTGGCAGGTGGCGAGCGTGCCGCCGGTGACGGCGGCGCGGTAGACCACGATCACGATCGGCGAGCTCGGGTAGGAATACACGCCGACCAGCCCGCGCAGCGCCACCCGCAAGCCCGTCTCCTCCCAGGTCTCGCGCACCGCCGCCGCGTCCACCGGCTCGCCCCAGTCCACGAAGCCGCCGGGAAACGTCCACTTGCCGTAGGCGGGATTGATGGCGCGGCGGGTGAGCAGCACCTGCCCGTTCTCCTCGGGGATCGTCGCCGCCACGACCTTGTGGTTCAGGTAGAAGATGAATCCGCAGCGCGTGCACACTTGCTCGACGCGGCCCTCGGGAGGAATCGGCCGGCGCTCGAGGCCACCACCGCAGAGGGGACAGAAGCGGATGCCGTCCGGGGTGAGCTGGCGGAGCGACTCGTTGACGCTCATCCGGCCGCCAGCATACCATCTCAGGACTCGCGATGAAGTGGATTGCCTCGAAAGCGGGCTTCGACGAAGTGTTCGGGCGCGTGAGCGCGCCGCGGGCGCACTATGCCGCGCTCATCTCCATTCTCGAGTCGTTCACCCTCGAGGACGTCGCGCGGCGCGAGCGCCTCCAGCGCCTCGCCCTCATGAACCAGGGCATCACGTTCACGGTGTACGGCGAGAAGGAGGGGCTCGAGCGCATCTTCCCCTTCGACTTCGTGCCGCGCATCATCCCCGCCGCGGAGTGGAAGCTGCTCCAGGACGGGCTCGTCCAGCGCATCACCGCGCTCAATCTCTTCCTCCTCGACATCTACCAGGATCAGAAGTGTCTCCGCGACAAGGTCATCCCGCCCGAGCTGGTGTTCTCCCGGAAGGAGTACAAGCGGGAGCTGCGCGGGGTCATCCCGCCGCGGAAGATCTTCACCCATGTGGTGGGCACCGACATCATCCGCGACGGCGAGGGCCGCTATCTCGTGCTCGAGGACAATTGCCGCGTGCCGAGCGGCGTGTCTTACGTGCTCGAGAACCGCACGCTCCTCAACCGGGTGTTCCCGGAGTTCTTCGCGTCCTATCCGGTGCGGCCCATCAACGATTATCCGAGCCTGCTCCTCGACACCCTGCTCCACGCGGCGCCGCGGGCCAGCCAGAGCCCGGTCACGGTGCTGCTCTCGCCCGGCATCCACAATTCGGCGTACTTCGAGCACTCGTTTCTGGCGCGGGAGATGGGGGTGCCCCTCGTCGAGGGGCGCGATCTCCTCGTCGAGGGTAACCGCGTGTTCATGCGGCGCACCCACGGGAAGCGG
>DATEOQ010000360.1:0-4210 GCA_035273905.1 Candidatus Eiseniibacteriota bacterium
CCTCCGTTGTCGGCGACCCACAGGTCCTCGGACGGGCTGCCCACGATGGCGCGCGCCACGTCGTGCTCCTCGGCCTCGCCCGCTACGACCAGGGCGAGCCCGGAGCGCGACGTTGCGGTCTCCGGAGCGGGACGACCGTGCCACGGCTGGACCAAAGCGAGCATGAGCGCGGCCGCGGCCGCCACGGGCAGCGCCGCCCTCCACCATCCGCCGATGGCTTCGAGCGGGGTCCGCGGGGCGCGGCTCAAGCGCGCAAGCGCTTCACGCGCGCCGATCCGGATCGCGTTCTGGATGCGGGTCTGCTCCACCTCGGTGAGGAGCGATCCCCCTTCGAGGCGGCGCAGGGCCGCGGCCAATTCGAGATCGCGCTCGGGGTCCGTGTTCATGGGTGCCACTCCTCCATCGGCGCGAGCGCGCGGCGCAGCCGCTCTCGTGCCTTCAGCAGATGCCAGCGGACCGTCCCGTCCGCCATGCCGAGCATGGAGCCGATCTCCACGCTCGAGAATCCTTCGAGATCGAACAGTGTGACGATGAGCCTCTGCTTCTCGGGCAGCTCTAGCATGGCGCGCGCCAACCGCTCCCGCTCCTCCGCCTTCGCCGTGGCGACGTCCGGCGTGTCGCCAACCGCAGGCGCCGACTCCGGGATCTCGTCCATGCGCCGGAGCTGGCGCGCCTTTCTCGCGTTGAGCGCGCGATTGGTGGCGATCCGGTAGAGCCACGGCGCGAACGGACGCCTCGGGTCGTAGCTGCCGAGCTTCTCGAGGACGGCGAGGAAGACCTCCTGCGTCACGTCCTCCGCGTCCTCGCGCTGGCCCAGCACGCGGAAGACGATCGCGAAGACGCGTCCCACGTGCAGCCGAACCAGCTCGTCGAACGCCGACGATTCGCCCGCGCGCACGCGCGCGACGAGCGTCGGTTCCGGAGCCTCGACTTCCTCCCCCACGCCATTCCTCCGCCATGGATCTCGTGGCCGCGGGGTCAGGGCTCGTACGGGAGTACATCCGGGACCCGCCGACCGTTGGCCCCGCGATCCGCGGCGTGCAATCCGCGCGGGGCCCCGTTCACGAGGATACCGGGAGGGCGCCCCCTTCTTCGAGCGCCCGGGAAGGCGCTTTCGCACGGCTCTTTCGGGTCACCCGCTGCGTGAAGGCATCGAGGTAGGTGTAGATCACGGGAGTGACGTACAGCGTGATGAGCTGGGAGAAGGCCAGTCCGCCCACGACCGCGAGGCCGAGCGGGCGGCGGGATTCGGACCCCGTGCCGAGCCCGATCGCGATCGGGAGCGTACCCATGAGGGCGGCCATGGTGGTCATCATGATCGGGCGGAAGCGGACGCGGCAGGCCTCGATGATCGCGTCCCGCGGCGATTTCCCCTCCTTCCGCTCCGCGTCGAGCGCGAAATCGATCATCATGATCGCGTTCTTCTTGACCAGCCCGATCAGAAGGATGATCCCGACGAACGCGTAGATGCTGAGCTCGGTCCGGAAGATCACGAGCGTGAGGAGCGCGCCGAATCCGGCGAACGGAAGTCCGGAGAGAATCGTGATCGGGTGGATGAAGCTCTCGTAGAGGATCCCGAGCACGAGATAGATCACGAAGATCGCGAGCACGAGCAGGACGAGGAGCCCCCGCTGGCTCGATTGGAAGACCTGCGCCGTGCCCGAGAAGCTCCCCGTCACGTTCGCCGGGAGCGTCTCTCGGGCCACACGCTCCACGTCCCCAACCGCCGTCCCGAGCGAAACCCCTTCGCGCAGGTTGAAGGAGATGGTGACGGAGGGGATCTGCCCCTGGTGGTTCACGCTCAGCGGGCCGACGCCGGACTGGATGCGCGCCACCGAGCCGAGCGGAACGAGGGTGCCGTTCTTCGATCCCACATAGAGACTCTGGAGCGCGGTCAGGTCGCGCTGATATTCGGGGAGGAGCTCGAGGATCACCCAGTACTGGTCGCTGGACGTGAAGATGGTGGAGACCTGGCGCGAGCCGTAGGCGTCGTAGAGCGCTTCCTCGATCTGCTGAGCCGTCACGCCCAGCTGCGACGCGCGGTCCCGGTCGATCGCCACGTTCACCTGCGGGTTCGAGATCTGGAGATCGCTCGTCACGTCGGTGAGTCCCTGCAAGTCTTGGAGCTTCGTCGTGAGCGCATTCGCCGCGTCGTAGAGATCCTCGAGATCGCCGCTCTGGAGCGTGTATTGATACTGGCTCTTCGAGAATCTCCCGCCGACGTTGATGACCGGCGGGTTCTGGAGGTACACGCGGATGCCCGGCACCTGCGAGAGCTTCGGCTGGAGCGCGCGGATCACCTCGTCCGCGGACTTGTCGCGCTGGTTCTTGGGCTTCAGGCGGATGATGAAGCGCCCCTGGTTGGTCCCCGAGACGCCTCCCCCCGAGGCCACCGAGGAGGCGAAAACGTCCACGTTCGGATCCTTCGCGATGATCGCGGCTACCTGCCGCTGCTTCTCGACCATCGCCGTGAACGACGTCCCCTGGGCCGACTCGGTGCTCGCCTGGATGCGTCCCGTGTCCTCGCTCGGGATGAAGCCTTTCGGCGCAATTTTGAAGAGCGCGACCGTGCCCACCAGGATCGCGAGCGAGAAGACCATCGTCACCCGGCGGTGGTTCATCACCCAGATGAGCGAGCGGTCGTACGCGCGGAACATCCGGTCGTAGAGATCCTCGATGGTCCGGTAGGCGCGGCCGTGCTGCTCCACGTGCTCGGCTTTGAGGAAGCGGCTGCAGAGCATCGGGGTCAGCGTGAGCGACACGAAGCCGGAGACCAGGATGGCCGCGCTGATCGTCACCGCGAACTCGTGGAAGAGGCGCCCCAGGATCCCGCCCAGGAGGAGCACCGGGATGAACACCGCCACGAGGGAGAGCGTCATCGAGAGGATGGTGAAGCCGATCTCGCGCGAGCCCTCGAACGCCGCCTGCTTCGGCGTCTTCCCCATCTCGATGTGCCGGTGGATGTTCTCCAGCATCACGATGGCGTCGTCCACCACGAACCCGACGGAGAGCGTGAGCGCCATCAGGGAGAGGTTGTCCAGGCTGTAGCCGAGCAGGTGCATGAGCGCGAACGTCCCGACGAGCGAGAGCGGCAAGGAGAGGCTCGGGATGACGGTCGCCGGAAGATTCCGGAGGAAGAGGAAGATCACGAGCACGACGAGCGCGAGCGTGAGGAGGAGCGTGAACTGGACGTCGCGCACCGAGTGGCGGATCCCCTCGGAGCGGTCGAAGAGCTCGTGCACTCCGACCGACGCGGGGAGCTGAGGACGGAGCGTGTCCAGCATCTTGTGGACGGCGGCGGCCACCTCGACCGTGTTCGTCCCCGGCTGGCGTTGGATGGCGAGCGTGATGTTGCGCCGCCCCTGATACCAGCTCGCCACGCGGTTGTTCTGAACGTCGTCCTTCACCACGCCCAAATCTCGAAGCCGGACCGGCGCGCCGCCCCGCACCGCGACGATGACCTCGCCGAACTCGGCCGCGCTCTGGAGCTGTCCGCCGGCCATCACGGTGGCGGTGCGGTTGGGTCCCCAGAGAATGCCGGTCGGGAGGTTCACGTTCGCGGCGTCGATCGCGTCGGTGACGTCCCCGATCGGGATGCCGCGCGACGCGAGCGCCCGCGGATCGAGCTGGATCCGGACCGCGTATTTCTGGGCGCCGAAGACCGAGACCTGCGCCACGCCATCCACCGTCGAGAGGCGCTGCGCGATCACGTTCTCCGCGTAGTCGTCGAGCTGGGAGAGCGAGAGCATCTCCGACGTCATCGCGAGGAAGAGGATCGGCGAATCGGCCGGGTTCACCTTCTGATACGACGGAGGCGTGATGCCCGTCGGAAGCGAGCGGAGGGTCTTCGCGATCGCGGCCTGCACGTCCTGCGCGGCCGCGTCGATCTGCCGGTCGAGCGCGAACTGGAGCGTGATCGAGGTGGACCCCTGGGTGCTGGTGGAGGTCATCGACTCGATGCCGGCGATGGTCGTGAACTGCTTCTCGAGCGGCGTGGCCACCGCCGAGGCCATGGTCTCGGGGCTCGCGCCGGGAAGATTCGCGCTCACGGAGATCACGGGGTAGTCGACGTTCGGGAGGTCGCTCACCGGAAGCTGCGTGTAGCCGATGATCCCAAAGATCAAGATGCCGATCATGACGAGCGTGGTCATGACCGGCCGTTGGATGAAAATGGAGGAGAGATTCATCGGTTCGCGCGCTCCGCCGTGGG
>DATEOQ010000361.1:0-13447 GCA_035273905.1 Candidatus Eiseniibacteriota bacterium
AGCCTCATCACCCAGTTCAACAAGGTGAGCATGGGCGTGAAGCTGGCCGCGTTCGTGATCGGGATCATCGCGCTCGTCGTGGCAGGGATCGGGATCATGAACATCATGCTCGTCGCCGTCACGGAGCGGACGAGGGAGATCGGGATCCGGAAGGCGCTCGGTGCACCCAGGGCCAGCATCCTCTCGCAGTTCCTGCTCGAGGCCGTGATCCTGTGCAACATCGGCGGGATCATCGGCGTGATGGCGGGCTTCGGGATGGGGAACCTCGTCGCCTTCTTCGCCCATTTCGACGCCCACGTGCCTGTGGAGTGGGCCGTCATCGGCTTGGTGTTCTGCTCGATGGTAGGCGTGGGATTTGGAATGCTGCCTGCGGTGCGTGCTTCGAATCTCCATCCCATCGAGGCGCTGAGGCACGAGTAGATTCGGTCGGCGCGTCGACCGATTTGACTCCATCTGGTGGCCGGAGTAGCCTTGCGGAACTACATCCTGCGTTCCGCAATGCCGGTGAAGGGTCTCGAAAATAGATGGTGACTACACGCGGCTTGGTCGCGGCCTGTGTCGCGACCCTGCTCATGACCCTCGGCGCACTTGCGCCTGTTCCTTCGATAGCTGGCCCGGTTCTCCTCGAAGCCCCCTTCCTCGCATTACCTACGCCTGACAGTCCAGCCGCCTTCGTTCTGGCGGACATGAATGCCGACGGGATCACCGACATCGTGGCCTATAGCGGATCAAGCCTTGTATTCATTCCGGGCCATGGCGACGGGACGTTTGAATCGTTCTATACCATCAGCTCCCGTAGGTACTCCGAGACGCTTGCCGTTGGAGACTTCAATGAGGATGGATTTCCCGATATCGCGACCATCAGCATCAGCTTGTTCATTGACGACGACCCCTATCCGATGGCGGTGGACATCTTCCTTGGCAATGGGACCGGATCGTTCACTTTGCTGGGTCGCACCCCCTATCCGGACGAAGGATGGCCCACGTCGATTGCGGTCGCTGACATGGATCAGGACGGACATCTAGACCTTGTGACAACGCGCTCACGTCCTGAGGTCGATATCTTGCCCGGGAACGGGGACGGTACGTTTGGGGCCATTCGGTCGGTGCCGAGCAGCGGGTCCGCTCAGCAAGCGATGGTTGCGGACTTGGACCGTAATGGGATTTCCGACATGGTCGTCACCCGGAACAGCCTGCGAAGTTTTCTCGTTTACCTCGGGACGGGGGGCGGCGCGTTCGCCACTCCCATCGAGCTACCAGCAGGCTTCGGTCCCACCGGCGTCGCAGTTGGTGACCTGAACGGCGATTCCAATCCCGACATTGCGGTCGCCAATGGCGGATGGTTTTGCGCAGGCATTCCGCCCACCATCACGCGAGACAGCACGGTCACCGTCTATCTCGGCGACGGGGCAGGTCACTTCGCAAACGCACCATCCATTCTGACTGGAGACGATCCGTGGTCTGTTTCGTTTGCGGACATGGATTCCGATGGCATTCCCGATTTGGTCGTGGGACACGACCGGTGGCGTGGTGGAGTTTGCTGGGCGGGAGCGCCCCCGATGGGAGATGCCGCTCCTTTCAGGAAGACAGCACCAGCCCCTGCGATAGAGGCATCCATTGCAGAGCCGGGTCTTTCCGTCTTCAAGGGGCGCGGCGACGGGACGTTCGACCCGGCACCCATCGACACATGGAGCGACCTCGGTTTTCTATCATCGCCAGCGGACCTGAATCGGGACGGTCGACAGGACATCGTCGCCGTCTACTCGTACCACGCGAGCCTCGCGGTGGTCCTGACGAGAGTGGACGGCTCTCGCGCGGGCGGATCCAGGCTACACGCACAGGCAATCCCGCAGCGTGTCCTGGTCCGCGACATGGACCACGACGGACGTGCAGAGGTCATCGTCAATAGTTACGAAGGCGGAACCATCGAGCTCTTCGCAGGGAGTGCGAACCGGCACTCGCCTTCGGGAGTCTCGTCACCCGCCGGACAGCACCCCACATTCATGGCCTCGGGCGATCTGGACGAGGATGGGATCCAGGACCTCGTGGTGGCCGACTTCGGCGTGGTGGATTCCTCGACGGTGGCGAGCGTTGAGCCCGGTGCTGTCTTGACCTTGCGAGGAAGAGTCGATAGGACGTTCACGCCCTTCGGGACGTCCGTGACCATTGGAAACATCGTCACGGTCCGGATTGGAGACATGAACCAAGATGGGCATATGGACATCGTCGCAGGGTCATTCTCCCCACCAACGATCTCCGTTTCTGGGCCATGGAGACGGCACATTCACGACCGCGTTTACCCGTTCGTACGAAGGAAACTCGCTGCGAGCCGCAGCAATCGGTGACTTTAACGCGGACGGCCGGCTCGATGTAGCGATGGCTGCGGTATTTGGAAATACATCGATCTTGTACGGAGTGGGGGACGGAACGTTGCTGGAGCCGGTCGCGGTCGAGGCAGGAGCCGACCCGGTTCTCGAAGCCGCGGACTTGAGCACGGATGGTCGCACTGACCTTGTGGGGTGCTACTACTACGCGATGCATACATACCTTTCGAAAGTTGATGGCACCTTTCTGAAGCAGATATACCTAGATATCCCTGAGGCGAGCGCAATCACGCTGTCCGATGTGAACGGAGATGGTGTGCCGGACTTGGTCATGGCCGGCTTCTACCAAGGGGTCGCCTCGGTTTTCATCGGAACCGGGGGTGGGCTGTTTACAGGACGCGTCGATTACGGAGCGGGCTACTATCCGACCGGTATCGACGTGGGAGACATTGATGGTGACGGGCGGCCAGACATGGCGGTAGCAAATGCGGGAGACAAGACCGTCGACATCATGTGGGGCACACTTTCGAGTGCCGGAACCAGTGATGCGAGGGCCTTCTTGTCAGATGGAGTCGTCGCCGCGTCCGCCGCGTCGAGCGGGCCACCAACACTATTTCGGTTGGAGTCTGTAGGCGGATCGTTCAAGAACGAGGATGTGGTCTTCACATCCCTGAGCCTTCATGCCCACGGTACCGGCTCCAGGGAGATGATTCGCGCGGGCCTCGAGGGCATCGGCCCAGCATACTGTGATCAAGATCAGAATGGGTTACCAGAGCTCGTCGTGCCCTTTGCTGCAAAGGACATGGCGCAGCTGTTCGATCGCGTCCAGGGTACGCGCGCAGTCCCGGTCGAGCTCACCGGAGTGCTCAAGGCAGGGCAATCCATCCGCGCCGCGCTGAGTTTGACAGTCATGGGAGCGGCACCAGCGATGCAAGCCCGTCTGGTGCATCAGCCTTCTCGCGGGTCGACGCTGTACGTGACCACCGCATCATTCGGCCACCTTTCAGTACGCCTCTATGATGTCCATGGTCGGCTAGCCCGCACAGTACTGGACGAACCCTTTGCGGCGGCTGGAATGCACATGGCCAGGCTGGACGGGCCGGGAGAGGCACCCCTTGCTTCCGGGGTGTACTTCTACAGCGCAGAAAGTAATGGAAGCAGATCGTCAGGTCGGGTCGTGATTTTGCACTGACGCATGGGCTACGGTGCCCAGCCCCAACCAATCGCCAGACGAGCGTGGGTTGCACCAAGAGTGGTATCGGAGCTCCCAACACCACTCACGCTCACTGCCGCGCCCAGATTGAATCGCGACATGAGGGTATGAAACAGCCCACCTTCAATCCAGAGCCCGGTATCCCTGGTTGTGTACCAGCCCGGTTCGCCGTCCCCGCCCGGAAGGACATGCACTTCCTGCCATAGACCACCGAATCCGAGACCAACATGCGGATGGAGGGATCCGCTTCCCAAGACCTTGGTCACCCCGAATCCCGCCTCATAGTTCTTCTCGGCAAAGTCACTCCAAAATGCAGTCTCACCCTCCCCTCTGGAATAGCTGAAGTACACGCAAGGAAGGACGATCCAGGTCTTTCGGCCGAACATGACATCGACACCACCGGACGGCTGATTCGTAGGATCTTCGCGCAGGACTCCGACACCGAGCGACACGGCAACATTTCCGTTCGTCTGGGCAAAGGCAATGTCTGAGGCTGTGCAGCCATAGGTCATGGCCAGCGCCAAAGCGAGCCGCGAAACAGCCATTTCAGCTTCCCTCCGCCCGCTCCAGCAGCTGGTCCGACAACTCGATCAATCGCTCCGCCCTCGGCACCGCCTTGACCCAGCGCTCTGGAATGGCGCTCGCACCGTGAATCGCGCCTAGTACCGCTCCGGCCACGGCGCCGTTGGTATCGGTGTCACCCCCAGCTTGGATCGCAGCCACCAACGACTCCTCGAAGCTCTCAGCGTGCTCTAGGCACCAGAGCCCGACCTGCATCGACTTGATTGTGAACCCGGTCTCGGCGCCGTCGAGCTTCAGGTGCTCGAGCCCGCGTCCGGAGACGCTCGCGACGGCGGAGAGCGTGTGCGGTCCCGCTCCGACGCGATCCAAAGCCTCCGCCACCGCGCCGACTGTAGTGATGCGTCCATTCAGTGCTTCCGCGATGGCCAGATTGACCGCAAACGCGGACCAGACGCACCGGGGATCGGGGTGGGTCACGTGCGCGCTCGCCTCCGTCTCGCGATAAAGGCGCTCGGTGTCGCGGGGCCAGCGCATGGCGACGGGTGGACATCGCATCACGACGCCATTGGCGCTTGGGGTGCCGCCATGCCGTTCCCAGATGCGCTTTCCGGCTTCCGACGGGAGCATCCCGCGCTTCAGCGCATGGACCACCGCACGCGTCTGCGCCCCCATGCCCCGGCCGTTCTCCTCGAACCATGCGTTGAGCCGCAGGGTGAGATCATTGTGGGTGAGGGTGTTGTGCTCGAGGATGGCCTCGGCGAGGATCACGGCCTGGGTCACGTCGTCGTCCCAGGGTAGCCGCGGCTCCTCGGGGCGAATCTCGCGCACGCCGCGCGGGTGGGCCTTTCGAATTTCGGCGGCCGACAGGAATTTGATCGGTAAGCCGAGAGCGTTTCCCACCGCGAGACCAAGCAACGTCCCTCGGTAACGGTCGCGCAACGACGGTGGGGCAACGGTGCTGCTAGGCTCCTCCATAGCCCCCTTCCTCCGAACCGGCGGTCACACGCCCCGCGAAATGGCGATACACGAAGATCACGTAGCAAGTGGCAAGCACCATGCCGATCGACCACCACACGAGCCCGATCCGGAGCCCCGACTCCGGGGCCGCAGCGTTCGCGACCGTGAGCCCGAGAGCAGGGTCGTGAATGGACGGCAGCACGTAGGGATAGATGCCGAAGGCGGCGCTCGTGAGCATGCCCACCAGATATGCACAGGAGGCGAGGAACGCCTTGCCTGTTTGACTGCGAGCATTGAACAACCAGATACCAACGAGCCCGGCCACCGCGAGCGCGGGGAAGACAGCCCCCCAGGGCCGACCGGCGAGGTTTCCAGGAACGAGCGGCTGGAGTCGCATGGTCCACACGGTAATCACCACGGTGAGGGCCGCGGTTCCAAGCCAAGCGCCGCGCGCCGCCTTCCGGGCACGCTCGGCCGTGGGCCCCAAGGTCTTATGCGCGATCCAAAGCGCACCATGCATCGCGAGTGCGGCATAGGCCGTTAGGCCTACGGTCACCGTGTAGGGGTCCAGGATCCCGGCGCGCTCGATCGATCCCAGCTCGACCCAAAGGGGGGAGAAAAATCGTCCGTGCTCGTCGAATGCGACCCCGCGGATCACGTTTCCGAGCGCCGCTCCGAAGACGATCGCGAGGATGCTGCTCGAAATCTGGAACACGGCGTCCCAGAAGGGACGCCACGCGTCGTTCTTGATGTGGTCCCGGAACTCGATCGAGCAGCCGCGCAGGATGAGGAGCCAGAGCACCATCATCAGCGGCAGGTAGAAGCCGCTGAAGCTCGCGGCGTAGAGCGTGGGGAAGGCGAAGAAGAGCGTCCCGCCTCCGGCGATCAGCCAGACCTCGTTTCCATCCCAGACCGGGCCGATGGTGCGGACCACGGTGCGGCGCTCCTCGGGCGTGCGCGCGACCCATCCCTGCACGATGCCGGCGCCCAGGTCGAAGCCGTCGAACACGACGTACGCGGCGATCATCACGGCGACGAGGCAGAACCAGAGGGTGGCCATGGCTCAGGTCCTCGCCGGCGCGGGTGGCACGGAGGACGGGTGCGGCGTGGGCCCGTGCTCCAGCTCGCGGCGCACCAGGAAGAGGAAGAGGATGCCGAGCACCGTGTACATCCCCATGAACCCGATCAGGGTGAACAGCGCGTTCCCCGCGGATACGTTGGTGGAGTAGCCCTCGTGCGTGCGCATCAGCCCATAGATGAGCCACGGCTGGCGCCCCACCTCAGCGGTCACCCAACCGGCCGTGTTCGCGATATAGGGGAAGGGAACCGAGAGCATCAGGATCCAGAGCATCCAGCGCGCGCCGTAGAGCATTCGGCGCCACAAGAGGAACGCCGCCCCGCAGAGGATCGCGATGAAGAAGGTCCCGAGCCCCACCATGATGTGATACGCGTAGTAGAGGATCTCGATGTTGTCCGGCCAGTCTTCCTTTGGAAACTCCTCCAGCCCCTGCACGCGCGCCTCCCAGCGCTGATAGGTGAGGAAGCTCAGCACGCGCGGGACCAGGATGGGATTGTCGAGGCGCCGGTTCTCGACGTCCGGCTGCCCCACGATCGCGATCGGCGCTCCGTCCTCGGACTTGAAGAGCCCCTCCATCGCGGCCAGCGTCACCGGCTGGTGCTTCGCGAGCATCTTTCCTTGGCCGTCGCCGGTGGGGAAGAGCTGGATGATGGAGGCGATGGCGCCCACGACCACGCCAACCCGCACGAAGAGCCGGGCCTGTTCCTCGTGCTGGCGCGTGATGAGATAGAACGCGCCCACGCCCGCCATGACGAAGCACCCGGTCAGCAGCGCCCCGTTCATGTTGTGCCAGTACTGCCAGAGCGCCCACGGATTGAGGAGGAACTCCCAGAAGCTTTTCAGAGCGATCACGCCGCCGGGCAGCACTTCGTGTCCCACAGGGTGCTGCATGAACGCGTCGGTGACGATGATGAAGAATCCGGAGAGCCAGGAGCCGAGGAACACGAGCACCGCGCTCAGCCAGTGTCCGACCGGACCGAGTCGCTTCTCGCCGAAGAGGAAGAGCCCCAGGAACGAGGACTCGAGGAAGAAGGAGAAGACTCCCTCCATCGCGAGCGACTGTCCGATCACGTTGCCCGACGCCTTGGAGAACTCGGACCAGTTGGTGCCGAACTGGAACTCCATCGGAATGCCGGTGACCACGCCCACCGCGAAGTTGATCGCGAAGATCTTTCCCCAGAAGCGCGCGGCGTCGTTGTAGCGCTCATCCTTGTTGCGAAGCGCGATGGTCTTCAAGACCACGAGGAGGAGCGCGAGCCCCATCGTGAGCTGGGGGAAGAGATAGTGGAACGTCACCGTGAACGCGAAGTGCAACCGGTGGACCGCCAGCGCTTGATCCATGAGTTCTCCTGGGCCGGACGAACGAAGGCTCGGACGGGGGGAGCATAGCCGCGCGCGTGCGGGGCCGCCATGCTACTTCCGGATGTCCACCCTGGCGGTGTTTGGCCGGCGCGGTCCGTGGTGCTAGATTCGCCGCCCATGGACCGCGCCGACATCACCCGGGCCGTGCAGCGGAACGGCGTTGCGCGATGGATCCGCCACCTCCTGCGCGGCCATCAGCGGATCTTCCTCGACTATCCGGTCGAGCCCCGGCAGCGCTACGGGCACGGGCGCCCTGCGCATCCCGAGCTTCTCCAGCTGCTCGACAACGGGCGTGCGCGTTACCGGGATCTGCTCGAGCGGGTGGCCGGCCTGGCGGATTCGTTGGTCCGGATTCCGGTCCGTCCCCTGGGATCGACGGAGCCCGCGTGGTTGAATGGATTCTTGCCGGGGCTGGACGCGGCGGCGCTCTACGGCATGCTCGCGCTCACGCCGCCAGAAACCTATCTCGAGGTGGGATCGGGGAACTCGACCCGGTTCGCGCGGCGCGCCATCCGGGATCACGGGCTGAAGACGCGGATCGTCTCCATCGATCCCCATCCCCGAGTCGAGATCGACTCGATCTCGGATCAGGTGATCCGCGAGCCGCTCGAGGCGGTGGACCTGGCGCCCATGCTGGCTTTGAAACCGGGGGACATCCTCTTCCTCGATGGCTCGCACCGCGCGTTCATGAACTCCGACGTGACGGTGGCGTTCCTCGAGATCCTGCCGCGGCTAGAGCGCGGTGTGCGCGTGCAGATCCACGACATCTGCCTGCCCTACGACTACCCGCCCGGGACGGAGGACTTCTATTACTCCGAGCAGTACGTGCTCGCGGCGTTCCTGCTCGGGGGCGCGAGAGGGGCCACGGTCACGCTGCCGAACGCGTTCGTGAGCGGCGACCCGGAGCTCGCGCAGATCCTCGAGCCGCTCTGGAGCCGCCTCGAAGGGGTTGAGCGGCGCGGCAGCTCGTTCTGGATGGAGATGTAGGCGCGCTCGGCGCCCGCGAGCCCGACCGGGGCACGACGCAGCTACCGCGAGCTACGCTCCGTGCCTAGCGGCGACCCGCAGAACCCCTCCACCACCTGCACGAACTTCTCCGGCTCCTCGAAGTAGGGCAGATGTCCGCTCTTCTCGAACACCTCCCACTTCGAGTTCGGGATCAGGTTGTGGATCTTCCACGCGGTGCTCGGAGCGACGTTGAAGTCGTAGCGTCCTGTCATCACGATCGTCGGCATGGAAAGGGTGGGGAGAATCGGCCACATGTCGTACTTGCCGAGGTCCGCGTTCAGGGTCTCGTTCACCGAGCGCGAGAACTTGTAGGTCGCCGATCGTGACATGAAGTCGTCCCGCTTCGCGTCCGAGACGAAGAGCATCTTCAAATATTCGTTCAGGCTCTCGTCCCCCGCCGCGCTGTCGCCGACGGCCTGCGCGAAGTCGAGCCGCGCCTGCCTGTCGATCGCTTCGGGGAAGATGTTCTTGAAGATGAACTCGGTATCGGTCCACTTGGGCGCGGCCGAGTCGACGATCATGAGGTGCGCGATACGGTCCGGATGCCGCGCCGCGTACGCCATCACGAGGTAGCCGCCCCACGAGTGGCCGAGGAGGTCGATCTTGTCCGCCTTGAGCTCCGCCCTCAAAGCATCCAGGTCCGCGATCTGATCCGAGAGCGTGCAGGACTGGCCCGCCGCGAGCGCTCCGGATCGCCCGTTGCCGCGCTGATCGTAGAAGACGACCCGCCGCTTCCTCGCGAGCGTGTCCCATGCGTCCGAGCACAGCACGTACGTGTGATCGAAGCCCGGCCCGCCGTTCACCATGATGAGCGGCCGCCCGCTCTCCTTGCCCCGCACCTCGTACCAGATCGTCGCGCCATCACGCGTGAACGTATGACCGGGTCCGGACGGCTGAGCGGGGCGCGCTGCCGCGGTGGAGGCGCAGAGAGCGAGAGCGAACACCGCGGCCACGGCCGCGGAACGGCGGAAACCGGTCACGTCACACCTCCAGGGCTCAGTCGAGGATCTGGTGAAGCGCGTGTCGGACGTCATCCATCTCGATCTGGTGGCCCGACTCCTTCCAGAGCAAGCGGCCATCGTCCGCGCGAACGATGAGGCCGTGCGACTTGATGCCGGCCGTGTTGAGCTCGGTCCTGGCCTCGGGTTCCGACGCGTCTACATTGCGGGCATTGACCTCGCCCGGGAACTCCTGCGCGAGCCCGCTCACGGCGGGCTTCAGCTTCGCGCAAACCGGTCAGCCGGGGAGATAGTAGTACGAAACAGTGACGTGCCCGGCCTTGCCGGCCGGCGCGGCGGGGGCGGCTTCCTGCGAGGCTTGCTGCGCCTTCTGTCCTCCGCCGCATCCGGCTCCCGCGACGAGCGCCGCGAGTGTCAGGGCTGCGAAGGATCCTGGGATCCGGGGCATGGAGAACCTCCTGGATGGGTCCATCGGCGAGGCGTAGGCTCGTGCGAGTCGATAGCCCCGACGGAACGCCCCACACGATACCACCGGAGGTCCGCCATGACCCACCCGAACGAAATCGACACCTTCCGTGCCACCTGGGAACGCGAGGGCCAGAAGGCGATCCGCCTGATGGAGGCCCTGCCGGCCGATCAGTACGACTTCCGTCCCGATCCCAAGGGACGCTCGATGGGAGAGATGGCCTGGCACCTGAGCGAGATCGACGGATGCATCAGCTACGGAGTGGTGGAGCGGCGCTTCGACCTCCAAGACACCCTGCCCGAGCTCGTGCGTCCCAAGGAGGTGCGGCTCCTGGCTCCCGGCTATCGACGCGTGCACGAGCTCGCCATCGAGCGCCTGGAGAAAGTTCGGAACGAAGAGCTCGACGAGAAGGTCACGTTCTTCGACGGCACTCCGATGACGATCCGGGACGTGCTGTGGAACGTGCTCCTGCATCACCACATCCATCATCGCGCGCAGCTCGTGCTGCTCTGCCGGATGTCGGGTGGCAAGCCGCCGGGCATTTATGGGCCGAATCGCGAGGAGATGCAGGCGATCGTCGAGAAGATGAAGGCGGGGAAAGCCTGATCTACTGGGCCGTCTCTTCCTGACCGGCGCGCGTCCAGGCGGCCACGTCCTTCGAGCGCATGGTGCCCTCCGGTGGAAGGCGCGCGTCGCGGAATCCGCGCGCGAGCGCGTCCAGGTAGGCGCTGCGTGAAAGGAGCGTTCCGCGGCAGACGCGCGGAGCCGTGGAAGAGGCGCGGCGCTCCGCTTCGAGCGCGCCCGTGAGCGTGTCCCACACCCAGGTGGGGATGCGTTCCGCCTCGGACGGATAGACGAAGAGGAAGAGAACGAGGTGGCTCAGGAGCACGAGCCGGTGCGGCCGGAAGCGCTCCATGAGGCGAGACCAGTCCATCTCGGGTCCGCGCGCGAGAATGAGATGGAGCACGTCCGCTCCGTCGAAGCGCTCGCGCTCCATCACGAACGCCTTCGACCAGATCATCTCCTCGGGCGGGCTCAGGAAAACGGTATGCCCGAGCACCGAGCCCTCCAGCGCGTACTCGAACCACGACGGGTCGACGTTCGCGACGCCGTTGCCCGAGCTCCAGATGATGTCCACGTACGCGCGCCCCTTGCGGATCTTGCCGAGCCAGTGTGGGAACGTGACCTCGGTCTGGTAGCCGAGCGACTCGAAGTGCTTGAGCGCCCGCCGTCCATCCTCGGGGGTCATGAAGACGTCCAGGTCGCGCGGAGGGCGCCCGATTCCGGTGTGCCGCTTCATCGCGTACCCGCCACCGACCATGAACGGAAGGCGCGATTCGATGAGGATCCGGATCGCCTCCGTGAAGAACATCTTGGCCGTTGGGCCCGTTTTCTGCTTAACCGTCATACACATCGCCCCGGTATGCGTGGGACTTCGGAGATCTGTCAGATGCCTGATACAGCAAGGCTTACGACCGTAAAGGTCGTCGCCGTCGCCGATCTGCACTACACCCCCGAGGCTGAAGCATCGGTCGTGCCCACGCTGTACGAAATAGCGGCGCAGGGCGACATTCTGGTCGTGTGCGGGGACCTGACCCACCACGGGTTGGTCGAGGAGGCCGCGGCCCTCGCGCGGGCGGCCGAGCGCATTTCGATTCCCGTCCTGGCCGTGCTCGGCAACCACGACTTCCACTCCGGCCAGGAGGAGGGGATCAAGGCGGCGCTTCGCGGCACCCGCATCCAGATCCTCGACGGCGACATCGCCGTGGTCCGGGACGTCGGCTTCGCGGGGGTGAAAGGGTTCGGGAGCGGATTCGGACGCCGGGTGCTCGAGCCGTGGGGGGAGTGGGTCATGAAGGAGTTCGTGCGCGTCTCGGTGGACGAGGCGACCAAGCTCGGGTCCGCGCTCGCGCGTCTCAAGTGCGAGCACCGGATCGCGCTCCTCCACTACGCCCCGGTCGTCGGCACGGTGGAAGGGGAGCCCGTCGAGATCCATGCCTTCCTCGGGAGCAGCCGCCTCGAGGAGCCCCTCAACCGGCATCAGGTCCGCGCCGCATTTCACGGCCACGCTCACCATGGCCGCCCCGAGGGCCAGACCTCCACCGGGATCCCGGTCTTCAACGTCTCCCTGCCGCTCCTTCGCCGCACCCGCCCCGACCAGCTCCCCTGCCGGGTCCTGGAGCTCTCCGTCCCAGCCTGATCCCCGTCCGGTCGAGAACGCCCCCCAACGTGCCGATAAGGCGGCATGAAAGGGGGCCCTCCCATGTACCGTTCAATCGTCGCTCTGCTGATCGCCGTATCCCTGGCGGCCGGATGCGCCGGCTCCGCCAAGCTGTCGAAGAAGAGTGAAGAGAAGCTCGCGTCCGGGGACGCGTGGAAAGCGTGGCAGCTCGCCACCCGCGCGCTCGACAAGGAGCCGGGCAATCCGCGCGCCCAGGCTGCCGCCACCAAGGCCGGAACGGCCATCGTCCAGGACTGGCAGCGCAAGATCCGCGCGTACGCCGAGCTGGACAGCGCCAAGGCGGCGGCGGAAGTCCTCGCGATGACCGAGTTCCGCGGCGAGGCCGCGCGCTATGCCTCGATCCCGATGGGCGAGGGCTGGGCCGCCGAGGAGCTGGCGCTCCGGCGCGCCGGAGCGCGCATCCACTACAACCTCGGCGTAGAGGCTACGAGCGCAGGCCGCCCGAAGAAGGCGTGCAACGAGTTCTCCGAGGCGCGCCAGTACGTGAGCGACTACCGCGACGTCGTGAAGCGCGAGGATCGCGCCGCGAGCGACGCAATGACGCACGTGGCCGTCATGCCGTTCCGCGCGATGTCCGACGATCGCTCGTTCGGAGCGGAGCTGGCCCAGGCGTGGCAGGACGATCTCGTCGAGAACCTCGCGCCGCCCACGACCCAGTTCACGCGGGTCGTCTCGAGCGATGCCGTCCGCCGCTCCATGACCCTTGCCGATCTCGACGACGTCTCGCGCGAGCAGGCGCTCCGCCTCGCGCGTAAGGCTGGCGCCGAGCGCGTGGTGTGGGGTTCGGTGGGACCCGTGAAATCGTCCACGAAGCTCCACCTCTTCCAGGACAACGTGTATCGCCGCGTCGTGGAGCGCGGCCCGAACGGCTCCGACGTCGTGCGCTGGGTGGAGGTTCCGATTCAGGTCGTCTCGCGCGTGCGCGACGTGAAGGTGTCGGTGGACTACGAGGTGATCGACACGCGGAGCGGAACGTCGGTCGTGCACCGGCACCTCGACCGTTCGTCGTCGGCGCGCGTGGTCTGGACGTCCGACCGGTTCGACGGCGATCCGTCGAGCTACGTGCTCGTGTCCGAGCCCTTGCGCGCGGCGCATCCCGACCGCGCCAAGGAGATCGAGACCCGCTGGAACGACGCCTGCGGCGCCGGCACCACGATCGTGCAGGTGCTCGAGGCCCGGAAGAACGCGGGCTCGACGGGCCGGTACGCGCGCCAGGCCCTGCCGCGCTTCGCGGCGGGGGCGGCGTTCGTCTTCATGGAAGACCTCCCGCCCGCGGACGACCTCGCGCTCGCGGCGCTCACGCAGAGCTCGCGCTC
>DATEOQ010000362.1:0-5548 GCA_035273905.1 Candidatus Eiseniibacteriota bacterium
CATGTTCATGAGCCGCAAGAGCTCCTGCCCTTCCTCGTCCGTCCGGGCCGAGGTGACGAGCGTGACGTCCATCCCTCGAATCTTCTCCACCCGGTCGTAATTGATCTCCGGAAAGATGATCTGCTCCGTGAGCCCGAGCGTGTAGTTGCCGCGGCCGTCGAATGAGCGCATCGGCACGCCGCGGAAGTCGCGAATTCGCGGAAGCGCGACGTTCACCAGCCGATCGTAGAACTCGTACATCCTCGCGCCCCGCAAGGTCACCATGCAGCCGATGGGCTGTCCCTGGCGGAGCTTGAAGTTCGCGATCGACTTCTTCGCCTTGCGGATCGAGGCCTTCTGGCCCGTGATCGTCGTCAGCTCGGCCGCTGCGGTGTCGAGCATCTTGATGTTCGTGAGCGCGTCGCCCACCCCCATGTTCACCACGATCTTCTTGAGACGCGGCGCCTGCATGGGGTTGGAATAGTTGAAGCGCTTCATCAGCTCGCCGCGCACGTTCTGATCGTAGTGCTGGCGAAGGTTCGGGACCTTGGCCGGGGCTTCGGCTTCGCCGATCGCCGAAGCGGACGACTTCTCTTCCTTGCCCTTGCCCTTCTTGCCGCTCTTCCCTTCCTTGGCGTCGCCCTTCGGCTTGCCCTCGCCCTTCGGCTTGCCCTCGCCCTTCGGCTTGGCGTCCTTCTTGTCTTTCGGCTCCTTCTCGTCGGCCATCAGATCACTCTCGGAATCGTCTCGCCACAGCGAGAGCAGTAGCGTTCGCGCGCTCCGTCGGAGCCCGCCCGGACCGTGATGCGCACGCCGGTCTGGCACTTGGGGCAGAGGTGCATCACGTTCGAGACATGGAGCGCGGCCTCTTTCTCGAGGATCCCGCCCGTCCGGCCCGCGCCGCGCGGCTTGGTGTGCCGCTTCACGAAATTGACCTTCTCGACGATGACCCGGTCCTTGTCCCTCATGACCTTGAGGATCTTGCCGGACTTGCCCCGGTCGTCGCCGGAGATCACGATCACCTGGTCGTTCCTTCGAAAGTGCTTCATGGCTCCCCTAGATCACTTCCGGAGCGAGGGAGATGATCTTCATGAACTCCCGCTCGCGCAGCTCGCGCGCGACGGGGCCGAAGATGCGGGTTCCCTTGGGCTCCTTCTGGTCGTCGATGAGGACGGCTGCGTTCTGGTCGAACCGGATGTAGCTCCCGTCCCGGCGGCGGACTTCCTTGACGGTCCGGATGAGCACCGCCTTGTGGACGTCCCCCTTCTTCACGGCAGCTCCCGGAAGCGCGTCCTGGATGGAGACGACGATGACGTCGCCGAGCCGTCCGTACCGCTTGCGAGTACCGCCGAGCACCTTGACGACGCGCGCGACGCGCGCGCCGGAATTGTCCGAGATGGCGATGATGCTACGTGGCTGAACCATGGCGTCGTCGTTCTCCCCCTAGCGCTCGACGCGCTGGACGAAGTCGAGAAGCCGCCAGCGTTTGTCCTTGCTCACGGGGCGCGTCTCCATGAATCGGACGATGTCCCCCACCTTGGCCTCGTTCTTCTCGTCGTGAACCTTGAACTTGTTCCGGCGGCGCACGTACTTGCCGTAGGTCGCGTGCTTGACCAGACGCTCGATCGAAACGACGACCGTCTTCTGCATCTTGTCGCTCACGACCGTGCCGGTCATGACCTTCCGCTTGCCGCGTTCCGTTGTCTCCGTCACTTCGCCTCTCCGTGTCCGGCGAGCCTGCGAATGCCCTTCCGGTGCTCGGTCAAAATCGTCCGAAGCCGCGCGATGTCACGCCGCTTCTCGCGGATGGACAGCGGGTTCTGGAGCTGGCGCATGCTGTTCCGGAACCGGAGATTGAAGATCTCCTCCGTCAGGTCGTTGATCTTGGCGAGGATTTCCTCCTCGTTCAGATCCCGGATCTTCTCGGCCTTCAGATCGCGCATGTCAGCTCCCCGCCAGATCGTGCCGCTCGATGAACTTCGTCTTGATCGGCAGCTTGCTCGCCCCGAGGCGCATGGCCTTCTTGGCGAGGTCGTCGCTGATCCCTTCCAGCTCGAAGAGCACGCGCCCCGGCTTGACCACGGCGACCCAGAACTCCGGGGCGCCCTTGCCCTTGCCCATACGCGTCTCGGCCGGCTTCACCGTCACCGGCTTGTCCGGGAAGATCCGGATCCACATCTTCCCGCCGCGCTTGATGAAGCGCGTGATGGCCACGCGGGCCGCCTCGATCTGGCGGTTGGTGATCCACGCCGCCTCGAGCGCCTGCAGACCGTATTCGCCGAACGCGACGGTGGAGCCGGTATAGGCCTTCCCCTTCCGGCGACCGCGCATCTGCTTCCGATGTTTGACCCGCTTTGGTACGAGCATTCCTGTCTCCCTACGCCGACCTGGCCGGGCCGCCGGACGGAGCCGCCGCGGCTTCCGTCGCCACGGCCTTGTCCAGGACCTCGCCCTTGAAGATCCAGACCTTCACGCCCACCGTGCCGTAGATCGTCCGCGCCGTGGAGCGCGCGAAATCGATGTCGGCGCGGAGCGTGTGCAGCGGAACCCGTCCGTCGCGGTAGCTCTCGGTGCGCGCCATCTCGGCGCCTCCCAGGCGGCCGGAGCAGACGATGCGGACGCCGCCGGCGCCCGCGCGCATGGTCGAGGCGATCGCCTTCTTCATCGCGCGGCGGAAGCTGACGCGCTGCTCGAGCTGGCGGGCCACATGCTCACCCACGAGCGTCGCGTCGATGTCCGGCTTCTTCACCTCGTCGATATTGAGAAAGATCTCCTTCTTCGTGATGTGCTGCAGCTCGTCGCGAAGCTGGTCCACCTGCTGGCCGCGGCGGCCGATCACGAGACCCGGGCGCGCGGTCGAGATGTTGATGGTCACCTTCGAGACGGCGCGCTGGATCACGATCCGCGAGATCCCGGCCTGCGACAGACGCTTCTTCAGGTACTTGCGGATGAAGATGTCCTCTTCGAGGAGCTTCGGATAGTCCTTGCGCGCGAACCAGCGCGAGTCCCACGTCCGGATGATCCCGAGGCGCATTCCGATCGGATTGGTTTTCTGCCCCACTACTTCGCTCCCTTCTTCGGCTTGGCCTTGGATGCGGGCTTCGCGGACGCCTTCGCCGGGGACGACTTCTTCGCCGCGGGCTTCGCGGCCTTCTTCCGAGCCGGAGCCTTCGCGGTCTTCGTCTCGACGGCCGGGGCCTGGACCGGCGCGGCCGGCGCCTCGACCTTGCCCGTGCGGCGCGCGCGGCGCGGCGCGTGGGCGGCCTCGTCGACGTGACCCTCGACCACAATGGTGATGTGGCAGGTCCGCTTGAGGAGCGGCGTCGCACGGCCCTGCGCGCGCGGAAGGAACCGCTTCATCGTCGGTCCCGCGCCCGCCACGGCCGTCTTCACCCGAAGCTCCTCGACGTTGATCTTCCCCTCGATGGCCACGGCGTTTGCCACGGCCGACTTCAGCACCTTGCCGATGACCTTGGCCACGTGCTTCGAGGCGAAATCGAGGATCTCGGTCGCCTGATCCACCCGCTTGCCGCGGATGAGCTGCAGCACCTGGTCCGTCTTGCGCGGGGTCACCCGCACGTATCGCGCGATCGCTTTGGCTTCCATAGGTGTCGTTCCGTCCCCGGGGGCTACTTCGCCGCCGCGGGTCCGGCCGCCTTCTCCACGTGTGATCCGTGGCCGCGGAAGATCCGCGTAGCCGCGAACTCGCCCAGCTTGTGTCCGACCATGTTTTCCGTGATGTAGACCGGAATGAACTTGTTGCCATTGTGCACCGCGAGCGTGTGTCCCACGAACTCCGGAGAGATCGTCGAACGGCGTGCCCAGGTCTTGAGCACACGGCGCTCGTTCACACGATTCATCACCTCGAGGCGCTTCAGAAGCTTGGCGTCCACAAAGGGACCCTTCTTAACCGAACGGCTCATCGCGTCGTCGCGCTCCTCTTACTCGTTATCGCCTTACGCGCCCTTCGACTTCCGCCGGCGCACGATCAAGGCGTCCGACAGCTTCGTCTTACGCGTCTTCTTGCCCTTGGACAGCTGCCCCCACGGCGAGCACGGATGCCGCCCGCCCGAGGACTTGCCTTCGCCGCCGCCCATCGGGTGATCGACGGGGTTCATCGCCACGCCGCGCACGCTGGGACGCCGGCCCATCCAGCGGGACTTGCCCGCCTTGCCGATCACGATGTTCTGGTGGTCTTCATTCCCCACCATGCCGATCGAGCACTTGCACACGACCGGCACCTTGCGCATCTCGCCCGACGGGAGCCGAAGCTGCGCGTACTGGCCCTCGCGCGCCATCACCTGGCAATAGGTGCCCGCGCTCCGGCTCATCTGGCCGCCCTTTCCGGGCACCAGCTCCACGTTGTAGACGAACGTGCCGAGCGGCACGACCGAGAGCGGCATCGCGTTGCCCGGCCGCACTTCCGCGTCCGTGCCCGACATCACCGAGTGCCCGACCTGAAGCTGCTGCGGGGCGATGATGTAGCGCTTCTCGCCGTCCGCATAATGGAGGAGCGCGATGCGGGCGCTCCGGTTCGGGTCGTACTCGATGTGCGCGACCTTCGCGGGAATGCCCACCTTGTCGCGCTTGAAATCGATGATCCGGTACTTCTTGACGTGTCCGCCGCCACGAAGCCACGAGGACGTGTGCCCGGTGTTGGCGCGCCCGCCGGACTTCTTCAGCTTCTCGACGAGGCGCGGCTCCGGCTTCGAGCGCGTGATCTCGTCGAACGACGCGACGGTCCTGAAACGCTGGGCCGGCGTGAGCGGCCTGAATTTGCGAAGTGGCATCGTTTATACCTGCTCGAAGAGCTCGATCGTCTGCCCCTTCTTGAGCGTGACGATCGCCTTCTTCCAGTCGGGGCGGTGTCCGGCATAGCGGCCCATCCGCTTGGGCTTGCCGTGCACGCGCAGGGTCCGGACCGCTTCGACCTTCACGGGGAAGATCGCTTCGATCGCGTGGCGGATCTCGATCTTGTTCGCGTCGCGAGCCACCTCGAACAGGTACCCATTCTCGCGCTCGCGAATCTGGGTGCCCTTCTCGGTGATCAGGGCGCGTCGCACGATGGTGCGCGGCTCTCGTTTCATGCGCTCAGTCGCTCCGTCAGGCTCTTGAGGCCGTCCTGGGTCAGGATGAGACACTCGCAGTGCATCAGCTCGTACGTGTTGAGGGTGTTGCTCTCCGAGGTCTCGACCTTGTCGAGGTTCCGGGACGACTTGCGGAGCACTTCGCCCGTCTTGTCGAACACCCAGAGCACCTTCCGTCCGTCGAGGCCGACCGTCTTCAAGAGCTGGGCGAGCGGCTTCGTCTTCGGCTCGCCCATGGCCGGCGCGTCCACGATGACGACGTTCCCGTCCTTCGCGCGCACCGTGAGGGCTCCGAGGAGCGCCGCGCGGCGGGCCTTCTGGTTCATGCGCGCCGTGTAGTCACGCGGCTGCGGTCCGAAGGCGACGCCGCCTCCCGGCCAGAGCGGGGAGGTGTTCGATCCCGAGCGCGCGCGGCCGGTGCCCTTCTGCTTCCAGGGCTTCCGTCCGCCGCCGCTCACGGCCGCCTTGTTCTTCACCTTGGC
>DATEOQ010000363.1:0-3461 GCA_035273905.1 Candidatus Eiseniibacteriota bacterium
GATGCCGGCGAAGTCGTTGACGTACCCCGTCGGCTTCGGCCACGCGCGCGCGTCCGCGTGACCCGGCACGAAGAGCGCCGAGACGAAGACGACGGCGAGGAGGAGCCTAGGTCGAGCGATAGTTCGTGAACTGGAGATCAAGGCCGAAGTCCTGCCCTTTCACCGCCTGAATCACGGCTTGGAGATCGTCCCGCTTCTTCCCGACCACCCGCACCTGGTCCTCCTGGATCTGGGCCTGGACCCGGATGCCGCTCCCCTTGATGAACTTCACGATCTCCTTCGCCTTCTCGGACGGGATTCCCTTCTTCACCGTGACCACCTGCCGCACCGAACCCTTGGTGGCGGGCTGGATCGCCCCGTAGTCGAGCGCCTTGAGCGACACCCCGCGCTTCACGAGCTTGGTCGTGAGGATGTCGATCACCGCCTTGAGGCGCGACTCGTCGTCCGAGTCCAGGGTGAGCGTCTCCTTCTCGAGCTTGATGTCGCTGACCGACCCCTTGAAGTCGAACCGCTGCCGGATCTCCTTCAGGGCCTGCTGCACCGCGTTCGAAACCTCCATCAGATCCACGTCGGAGACGATGTCGAACGAATTGTCGCCTGCTGCCATCCGCGCTCCTTGGCCGCCCGCCGTGATGGCGGGTGGCAAAAAAGAGGGAAGCGGAGCGCCGCGCGCCCGCTTCCCTCCCGTGTGACTCGCTACTTTATGCGTGCTGCCTCTTAAGCTCGTTTCGCGTAGCGGAAAACCTGGATCGAGACGCGACCCCGCTTAGTGGGTCGTCGTGGACCCCGCCGCCGTCGTGTCCGTCATCATAGGCGTAGCCATCGTATCGGCAGGGGCCGGCTGCTCCATCTGCTGATCCATGGTCGAGGTGCCCTCGGTCGAGGTCTGCTCCTTCTTCGCACAGCCGACCGCGAGAACCAGCGCGATGGCGAACACGAACACCAGCGTGATGGTCAGAAACTTCTTCATTCCGCAATCACCTCCCTTCGATTGAAGCCATCGACTATCGATTGCGGTGATGCACCGGGTCCACCCCATAAAGCAAAACACCACTGGAATGAGCGGTGCCGGGGCGAACAGGTGCTATTTTCGAACAGCAGCGGGTACGATTTCGACCCGTTTCGCCGCCGGGACCCCCCGCGGCAAGAACGGCGCGGACACTACGGAGCCCCCGAAATCCTGTCAAGTCCCTCTTTGTAGGGTCAGAGGATCGCGAGCGCGTGATCGAGGTCCCGGAGCAGGTCGTCCAGGTCCTCGATGCCGACGGAAATTCTTATCAATCCGTCGGTTAGGCCGACCTTCTCCCGTTCCTCGCGAGGCACGGAGGCGTGGGTCATGGTGGCGGGATGGCTGATCAGGCTCTCGACCCCGCCGAGGCTCTCGGCCAGCGAAAAGATCTTCGTCCGGGGAAGGACCGCGGCCCCCTTCTCGATCGATCCGACGTCGAACGCGATCATGCCGCCGAAGCCGGTGGCCTGGCTCTCGTGGAGCGCGCGCCCCGGGTGGTCGGGCAATCCGGGATAGAGCACGCGCTCGAGCTTCTTGTGCTTGGCGAGCCACGCCGCGATCGCGCGCGCATTCGACTCGTGACGGTCCATGCGGACCGCGAGCGTCTTGATGCCGCGCAGCACGAGCCAGCAATCGAACGGACCGGGCACCGCGCCGGCCGCGTTCTGGAGGAACCGCAGCCGCTCGCTGGCCGCGGCGTCATTCGAGACGATGACGCCCCCCACCATGTCGCTGTGTCCGTTCAGGTACTTGGTCGCGCTGTGCACGACGAGATGGGCGCCGAGCTCGAGGGGCCGCTGGAAGTACGGCGTCATGAACGTGTTGTCGACCACGAGGAGCGCGCCGCGAGCCCGCGCCATCTCCGCAAGCTTCCGTAGATCGGAGATGATCATCGAGGGATTGGTCGGCGTCTCGACGAAGACCATCTTGGTGGAGGGCCGGAACGCCGCCTCGACCAGGTTCAGGCACGACGTGTCGACGTAGGTGAAGTCGAGACCGTAGGGACGCACCACCCGCTCGAACAGCCGGTAGGTGCCGCCGTACATGTTGTTGGAGGCGATCACGTGATCCCCCGACTTCAAGAGCTGGGTGATCGTCGTGATGGCCGCCATCCCCGACCCGAACGCAAGGCCCTCCGCCCCCTTCTCCAGCACGGCCACGTTCTTCTCGAGCGCGATCCGCGTCGGATTCTGGGTGCGCGCGTACTCGAAGCCCTTGTGCTTGCCGAGCCCCTGCTGGACGTAGGTCGAAGTCTGGTAGATGGGGACCGTGACGGCCCCCGTGGTGGGATCGGGCTCCTGCCCCGCGTGGATCGCGTCCGTCGAGAAGCCCATTAGACGTTGATGTATTCGATGAGGTCGAAGCGCGTGATCACGCCGGTGGGGCGGCCCCCTTCGTCGACCGCGACCGCGGCGTTCCGCTCCGCGAGGAGCTTCATCACGCGCGGCAGCCGCTCGTGGAGCGACACCGTCGGGAGCGACTTCTCGATCAAGTACTCGAGGCGCGACTCGGGGTTCGCGGTGCCGTCCAGGACCTTCGACATCAGGGCCCCTTCGGTGACCGCGCCGACCACCTTGCCGTCCTTCAAGACCGGCAGCTGCGAGATGTTGAACTCGCGGATCAGGGCGAGCGCGCGCGACGCGGGCTCGTCGTAGCTCACCGTGACGATCGCGGGCACGTGGTTCCCCTTGGCCCGGATGATCTCGCCCACCGTGACCGCGTTGGAGTCGAGCAGGTGGTTGTCCCGCATCCACTCGTCCGAGTGCACCTTGCTGAGATAGCGCTCGCCCGTGTCCGGGATGATGACCACCACGAGGTCGTCCGGGCTGGCGCGCTTCGCCACCTGGAGCGCCGCGTAGAGCGCGGTGCCGGCCGACCCTCCGGCCAGAATCCCCTCCTCGCGCGCCAAGCGGCGGGCCAGGTTGAGCGACTGGCTGTCGTTGACCTCGAAGATCTCGTCGATCATCGAGAAGTCGAGCGTGCCCGGGAAGAAGTCCTCACCGATCCCTTCCACCTTGTAGGGCTTCGGCTGAATCACCTTCTTCGTGTCGAAGTACGCCTTGAGGATGGAGCCGATCGGATCGGCGCCGATCGTCTTGATCTTGGGGTTCTGCTCCTTGAGATAGCGCGAGGTGCCGCTGATCGTGCCCCCCGTGCCGAGACTGGCCACGTAATGCGTGATCTTCCCCGCCGTCTGCTCCCAGATCTCCGGCCCCGTCGTCTTGTAGTGGGCCTCGGGATTGGTCGGGTTGTAGTACTGGTTCGCGAGATACGCGCCCGGGGTCTCGCGCACGATCCGCTTCGCCACTTCGTAGTAGGACTCGGGCGAATCGGGCGGGACCGACGTCGGCGTGATCACGACCTCCGCGCCGAAGGACTTGAGGAGGTTGATCTTCTCCTTGCTCACCTTGTCCGGCATGACGAGCACCGAGCGGTAGCCCTTCACCGCGGC
>DATEOQ010000364.1:0-3158 GCA_035273905.1 Candidatus Eiseniibacteriota bacterium
CCGCGAGATCGCTCGAGCCGACCCGCTCCCTTAGCTTCTGATCCGTCTGCTCCTTGCGCCGCTGCGCCATGGCGGCGACCAGAGTCGCCACCGCCGCGAAGACAAGGATCGCAACGAAGACGTAGGTCATCGCCCGGCCCCCCGCTCGAAGATGCCGGTCAGGTCGGTGCCGGCCAGGCGGACCTGGTCCACGAAGTGAGGCACGACCCCGGTGGCTTCGTAACGCCCCTCGACCTTGCCGTCACTTCGGGTGCCGGTGCGGATGAACCGGAAAATTTCCTGCATCGTGACGACGGGACCTTCCATGCCGGTGATCTCGGAGATCGAGAGCACCTTGCGGGTACCGTCGGAGATGCGCGAGACGTGGACGATCACCTGGAGCGCGGACGCGACCTGCTCGCGAATCGCCTTGTCGGGCAGCGAGTGGCCGGCCATCAGGACCAGGTTCTCGAGACGGTGCAGAGCGTCGCGCGGGCCGTTCGAGTGGATCGTGGTGAGCGATCCGTCGTGGCCCGTGTTCATGGCCTGGAGCATGTCCAGCACTTCGTCGCCGCGCACCTCGCCGACCACGATGCGGTCGGGACGCATACGGAGCGCGTTGCGGTCGAGGTCGCGCTGCGTGATCGTGCCGCGCCCCTCGATGTTCGGCGGACGGGTCTCGAGGCGCACGACGTGGGGCTGCTGGAGCTGGAGCTCCGCCGAGTCCTCAATCGTGACGATGCGCTCGCCGTCCGGGATGTAGCGCGACAGAATGTTGAGGAGGGTCGTCTTACCGGAGCCGGTGCCCCCCGTGATCAGCGCGTTGATTCGCGCGCGAATGATGCCGCGCAGGAGCCGGGCCATCGGCTCCGTCAAGGAGCCGAGCTCGAGCAGGTTGTCGATGGAGAGCGCCTTGCGGCGGAAGCGGCGGATCGACAGGATCGCACCGTCCAGCGCCGCGGGCTGGATGATCGCGTTCACGCGCGAGCCGTCCGGGAGACGGGCGTCGACCAGCGGGCTCGACTCGTCGATACGGCGGCCGACCCGCGAGATGATGCGGTCGATGATGAGGCGAAGGTGCGCCTCGTCCCGGAACTGCACCGGGGTCAGCTCGAGGCGGCCGAGCCGCTCCACGTAGACCTGGCGGTGCGTGTTCACGAGGATGTCCGAGATCTCTTCGTCGAGAAGGTACGGCGTGATCGGTCCGAGATCGAAGGTGTCGTGCAAGAGCTCCTGCACGAGCCGCTCCTCGTCGGAGCGAGTGAGACGGAGCTCCGAGTCGGAGAGGAGCCGCCGCGCCACCGATTCCACCTGGTCCCGACGCCCGTTCTCATCGAGGCCGTCCAGCAACGCCATGTTGAGCTTGCCGATCATCTCGCGATGGAGGCGACGCTTCAGCTCCTGGTACTCGTCGAACGCCGCCGGAGGCGCCGCCTGAGGACCACGGTTGGCGGACTCGGTTTCGGTCGTGGTGGAGACGGGGCCGCCCCCCGCACCCTTGCGGAAACGATCTCGTAAGCTCATCGAAGCACCTTCCTTCCGAAGAGACCCCGCCGGATGCTCTCCTCCGCCGGCGTCGTGGGCACCTCCCGTCCGGCAAGCTTGGCCGCGAGCGAGATGATGTCCTTGGATACTTGCGCGTCGGGATCGTCCAGACAGAGCGCCCGACCCGCGTTCACGGACGCGAAGACGCGTCGATAGTCGTTTTGAATCGTGTGGAACGCCCGGACCTGAAGCGCCTCGAAGAGCTGGTCCAGGGTGATGAACCCGCGCGTGCCGGTGTAGCGGTTCACGACGACCTTCACGCGGTCGGGAACGTCGGTGAAATGGAGCCGGTCGAAGACCTCGAGCGCGCGTCGCGCCGCCCGGATCGACGGAATCGAGAGCTCGGCCAGAAGGACGATGGTGGTGCTCCGGTCGAGGACCTCGAGCGACACCTCGTCGAACGAGTGCGGAGCGTCCACGACGACCGCGTCGTGCGTGGAGGAGAGCGCGTCGAGCACGCCGCCCGCCTGCGCCGGGCTCATCGCCTCGAAATTGGAGAGATCCTCGGGCTGGGCCAGAACCGAGAGGCCGGTCGAGTGGCGGAGCAGGTTCATCTGAAGCGCCGCGGTGTCGAGCCGGGGAGCGCGGATCAGGTCCGCGATGGACTTCTCGGCCTTGAGCCCGAGCACGTGGGCCGCGCCGCTCGACTGCGCGTCGAAATCGGCCAGGGCCACCGAATCCACGTTCAGGTGGGCCTTCATCGAGACCGCCAGGTTCGCCGCGACCATGGTGGTCCCGATTCCGCCTTTGGTGCTGAACAAAGTTGTGATCGAGCGCGCTCGGGTACCCGCAGCGGAGCGGGCGGCGCCGCTCCGTGAGACGCGCTCGACCGCGTCCTGGAGGAGCGCCCGGTCGAGCGGCTTCTTCAGGACCTCCTGCGCCCCGGCGCGAATGGCCCGGAGGAGGAGCTGCGGATCGAGATTGTTCGAAAGGAGGAAGAGCGCCGTGTCGGGCAGGTCGAGCTTGAACTGCCCGGCGGCGTTGAGCGCCTCTTCATAGTTGTCGGGGAGATCGAGCAGCACGATGCGCGGACGACGCTGCCTTGCGAGCAAGAGACCGCTCCGAAGCTCGAAGCGCTCGCCGACGATCTCCACCCCCGCGAGGCCGTTCAGAGCCGTGCGCGTGCTGCGACGGTTCGACTCGTCCTCGAGAATGAGGAGGATCGTCACGGCATCCGGACGCACGGGCCCGTTCGGCGTGGGCCCGCCGTTGCGCCCGCCCGGCGGGTTCGAATTCCCGTTATGGCTGTCGAGCGACATGGCCAGGTCTCCCTATTCGACTAAGTGAACGCCGTAGATCCCGGTGTCGGCCGGAGGACCCGGCTCGCCAGGGGCGATGTACTTGATGAACTGTCCGGTGACGCCGTTCTGGACCATGTCGCCGCCGGGACGCTCCCGCAGGAAGAAGGCCGCGAATTTCACGATCCGCACGTACTTCGCGCCGCTCACGGAGAAGCTTTCAACGATCGGCGTGAGGAACACGCGGTTCTGATTGCCCGTGTATTCCTGGTAGCAGTTCGCCGACTGGTCCGTATCCGCGTCCCAGCGCTCCTCGAGCGCCGACTTGAACGGGCCGACCTTGTTGCCTGGCGCGGTCAAGACCATCTCGTCGCCGATACCGAGGCAGCACTGGTA
>DATEOQ010000365.1:0-3659 GCA_035273905.1 Candidatus Eiseniibacteriota bacterium
CGTGGTGTCGGCCATCCAGCCGATCGCCACCACGGCCAGCGAAGCCTCCGCCGTGTCCTGCCGACCGTCCTTCGAAAACAACATGCGGACACCGTCGGCGGTCTTCTCGAACCGGTCGATGCCGCCGAACCCCTCACGCACCTCCATGCCCGAGGCCCGCAGCTGGGCCGCGACCTCGATCGCAACATCGTGGTCCTCGTCAGGAAGAATGCGCGGGCCGCGCTGGAAGACCTGCACGCGCGATCCAAAGGCATGGAAGATCGAAGCCACCTGGAGCCCGGTCATGCCTCCGCCCACGACGAGCAACGAGCGGGGCACTTCGTCGAGGCCCCAGGCGTCGCTGTGGGTGGCGGTGAATTCGGCCCCGGGAACGGTGAGACGGCGAGCGATTCCGCCGGCACACAGAACGAACCGGTCCGCTTCGAATCGAAGCCCGTTCTCGGCCTCGACCGCATGCGGTCCGACGAACCGTACCGTTCCGACATTCTCGTGAAGGGCCACGCCGAGCCGCTCGACCTCGCTGCGAAGCGTGGAGTGCTTCGCGACGTCGCCCACGATCTCGCGTGCACGCGCCAGGAGCCGGGCGTAGTCGAGTCGAGGCTCACTAACGGAGATGCCGTAACGCCCAAGCTGTCGCGCCCCGCGGATGAGCCGCGCGGCGTGGGCCAGCGTCCGGACGGGCACCGGTCCATCGGTGGCGGCCATCCCACCAAACGCGCCGCGCGCCACGAGCGTGACGCTCGCGCCCAGCTCCGCGGCGCGGAGCGCTGCCATCACGCCGGCGGGTCCGGCCCCGATCACGAGGACCTTCATGATCCGCTCCGTCCGACGTGCTCGATCACGATGCGTACGCTAGTGAGCGTAGTTGGCGATGAGCCAGAGATTGTTCCCCTGGACCGCGTTCCGCGTTTCGAATTCGAAGTGCGCGCGCGCCGTGAAGGTCCAGTGCTCCCAGGGCCTGTACCTGGCTTCGGGACCGATCCCGTAATAGCGGTAGAGGCTGTTGTCGGGCAGCGGGGTGCCGCCCGATTGATGACTCAGCTGGTAGGTTGCGAATCCCGAGGCGCCGACCTCGGCGCGGCCCAGCCCCTTGCCGACGCCCCAGTCGATGACGACGTCATCTCCGGGCGTGATCCCGGTTTCGGATTGCTCGAAGTTCTGCCCGAAGCGCGCCACGGCCGACACGCTCCAGTCCTGCCGATCTCGGCCCGGATACCACGCGCCCCCCACGGAGTAGACCAGCGACTCGTAGCCGGCGCCGCGGTTGTCCTTTCCCCCCGGGCTGAAACGTCCCGATGAGGACCACAGTGTGAACTGAAACTGATAATCCCAAGGCCCCTGCTTGCCGTAGAGAGAAACCGGCGTGACCAGGATGTCGCCTGGGCCGAAGCCCTTCGAGGCCAGCTCGTCGGCGGAGGGATTCAGGTTCCCCGTCGCGAATGGGAATCCCGCGAGCACGCCGTAGTGCAGGCCGAGGACTCGATAGTTCGTGACGACCGTGACCATGGTGATGTTGGCATAGCGCACCTCGTCCACCGTTCCGGTCGTGCTCCCGTCCGGGCCCTTGGCTTCGAGGTTGGAGAAGAAGCGGTTGAAGTTCGTGACGGACCATCCGACACGAGGCGTGGCCGCGCCTCGAATCCCGGACTGCCCTGGAGGGTAATGCCCGGCAATCGGGGTTTGAGCGAGCACCGGCGCCGCCAGCAGCAGGGCCCCCAAGGCCGTGACGAAACGGAGAGCTCTCACCTGCCGGTGGAAATGTTCTTCCAGAACCGCGTCAAGCTGTCATCCCCGCCAAACAGCGTGCTGAACACCGTGGAGTCCGCCATCAGGATGTCGCCCGCTCTCGTGCTGTTCGGCGGGAGCCAGAGGAACGTGTTGAACTCGCGGTTCCCGGCCTCCGTGAACGGATGCGGGCGGGACATGTCGATCGGCTGCAGGCCCAGCACCTTCACGGCCTTCGTGTCGTCGGTCAGAAGCGCGTAATGAGGCAGGTGCATGTGGAAGTTGAAGCTGGTGACGCCCTCGAGCCAGCCCGCCGTGTCCAGATCGCGGTTGGCGGATAGCGGCCCGATGCGACCCGGTCCCACCACGGCGGGGCGAAGGCCATAGCGATTCTCCACCGGCACGCCCAAGCCCTTCATGAGCGAGCGCGTGTACTTGCCAAATCGCTGCTGGCGCGGCACCAGCTGGTCGCCGTGGTGCTCGTACTCCATGTTCTGGCGTTTGGGGTCGCTTTCCACTCCAACGTCGTGATGGGGGCCGAGAATCAGGCAGGTGCCCTCGCGCTCGAGGAACTCACGCAGGGCGTCGATCTCCGCGGGGTCCGCTTCCTGCTCCGTGATCATGTGGTCCAGGCCGAAGACGAGGAGCGTGTCACAGTCGGCCAGGATCCGCTCGTCCAGCGGGAGCTTGCGCCCCGCATGATCGATGCGCTGGAACATCGGAACCGGATGCCCCGTGGTCTCGCCAACCACACTCTGAAACAGCTCCCAGCCGGTGAAGAAGAGCTCGAGCGTGCCGGCGATCCCCTGCTGGAACATCACCGGATCGGAAAACTTCGGATCCTCGAAGTTGGGCCAGCCCACGCGCCGCACCTCGTTCATGGTCGAGAAGCGATTGTCCAGCTCGTTGATGTTGCGGTTCGCCTCTCCGGGATAGCTCCACGAGATGTAGACGCTGACGCGGCGCTTTCCGGGGGTGAACTTCCGTGGCACGTGAACCTGGTTGTAGACGCGTGGGAGACTCTTGGCCGGGGCCATGCTCGTGCTCCTTTTCTGGATCAGGCCGACGTGCCGGCGGCGAGGTAACGAAGCGCTCGTAGACCGGGAAGGAAGAAGTAGGCGCCCCCGCGGATCGTGCAGAAGCTGGGAAGGCCGGCGATCTTCTTGCGGATCGGGCGCTTGGGCATGGTCATGTTGTATGTGCCATCGTGAGTGCCGATGAACGGATCGCGCTCGTTGTCCAGCCCGGCGTGCCGTGGATCGTTCACCCACACGTTCATCGCGAACTCGAACTGCCGGACCAGGCTCCCGCATCCGATGAAGGCCGCGATCCCCCGCTCGACATTGTCCTCGGGCGCGTCGTCGGGGAGGTGCGGTCCATAGGTGCCGCCCCGCCGGATCATCCTGCGCCGCGTGGGATTCTCGTCGGTGTCGCGCAGGTTCATGCGACGCACGTGCGATCCGAGCGGGCATCCGTAGCCGTGCGGGTCCATCGTGCCGTAATCGAAGTCATTATTGCGCTGCATGTCGGCCCCGAGTGCCGGATCGTCCTTGTCGGGCGCGAGCACGAGCGGCGCACCACTCCGCCAGCGTCCCATGAGCTTCGCAGCGATCAGCTCCTGGGCCTCGGGCGTCGGCGCCTGCTGGCGCAGGAAGTCGCGGAAGCGGCCCACGTGTTCCTGCATGCGCAGGTATGCCAGATAGCTTCCATTGCGCGAGAGCGAGTCCGGCTGAGGCGCCACCGGGACGACGCCGGATTCGTCCACGTACCCGATGAAGAACTCGCCCGCTCTGATCGGCGCCCCGGAGCCGGGCGTGGGCTGCAATCCATCTCCCTCGATGACCGGCTGCGATAGGCGGTCGCGATAGCCGAAGTGCTCGTGCGGGAAATCGAGCGGGGGAATCGCTTCGAGATCGAGGCTGGAGAGCACCCTG
>DATEOQ010000366.1:0-4773 GCA_035273905.1 Candidatus Eiseniibacteriota bacterium
GGAGCGGCGATCCGTTCCAGAAGGATCGAGAAACCCCGATAACCGGCAAGACATGTGCCATGAACGAGGCGCATCGTCCCGGGGCATCGGGAAGCTCCTTGAGACGCATGCGCTTGTGAGATTCGGAGCGCCTCGCGATGAGACGGACGCTCCCCTCGATCCCACCTGACCCTGTACCCTCGGGGACGGTGTTGTACTCCCGGGTTTCTCAAAATCACGGAGCCCTACCCAGGTCTGGACCTCGGGGCCGAGGAACGAATCGTGATCCTGTACACGCTGGGTTACGAAAAGCGAACGATCGAGGAGTTCATCGAGATCCTCCACCGCGCGAAGGTCGACACGTTGATCGATGTTCGCGACGTGCCCTGGAGTCACAAACGGGACTTCGCGAAATCGAAGCTCGACGAACATCTGGGACGCGCGGGGATTCGATACGTGCACGCTGGATTCGCGGGCAATCCCAAGCGCCTGAGAATCGAGGACGGCACCAGCGAGGAGCTGATCTCCAGGTACAAGCGGCACCTCGACGAGCACCCGGAGATCGTGAACCAGTTCCGCGAGCTCGTCGCCAACCTCGACGAGGAGGGACGGCGCGCGTGCATCATGTGCTTCGAGCGCGATCCACGCGATTGCCACAGGAGTGTGCTCGCCGCGCGGTGGAAGGGACGGAGAGGCGGCCTCGAGGTGGAGAACCTCGGAACGGACGCCGGATAGTCTTTTCACGAGCCTCCGGTCCGTTTATGGTGGCCGCGTGCGCGTCCATCGTTGGCGGTCGCTCGTCGCGTTGATCCTCCTCGCCGGCTGTTCGGCGGACGAGCCGCTCCTTCCCGCCGAGACCTTCCACTGGGTTCCGCAATCGATCGCCTTCGCTCCACCGCCGCCGCAATGGCGGCGCGAGGGAGACAATGGCGGCGGCATGCTCGGCGTTCGGTTCATCCTCACCGGGGGCGGCGGTCAGTGCATCGAGATGGCGGCGCACCGCGGAATCGCGGAGCGGGACCGGAGGGACGCGATCACGAAGCTCATCGCGCAGCGCGGTTCCCTGGCACAGAACGAGTTCCTCCAGGAGCTCTCGCTCGCCCGTCCGAGGATGGATTCCAATCTCTCCGAGCGCGAGGCCCAGGCGGCGCGAGCCATCAATGCCGCGCTCGATCGTGCGGCGAGCGCCTACCTCCAGGGACAGCCCGGATACGTGGAGGCGGCTCTCTACGAAGCCCTCGCGGCGGCGCAGGGGTTTGCGCCGACGCTGGACGACGTGCGATGGACGCTCAGGCTGCGGCCGGAGCGGATGCAGGAGCCCGACCGCTGGCGCACCGGGCGCGAGCGGGACACCACGCTCGCCGGATATCCCGCCTTCGCGGGCGACGACACTCTGATCACGGACGAGAGGCCGCTCCTCTATCACGAGATCATCTGGGTCGTGAATCGGTGCGCGTTCAAGGCGACGTATCAGGGCACGAAGGAGAATCTCGGGACGTTCCAGCGCGTCGTGGCCTCCGTCCGGTTTCCGGAGCAAGGGGACAGTGCGGTCGCGCGATAGGTTCGGAAGCGCGATCTGCGCCGTCGTCGCGTTGGCCCTGGGCTGCGCCGACGGACCGGCCAAGCCGACCACCGTTCTCGTCGGCCATCACCGCGTGCGGCTCACGCCACCGCCGGGGTGGGAGCATCTCGATCACGGACGGGAGCAGCTCTTCCGGGAGCGCGACGCGGAGCTCGAGATCTCCCTCGCCGACCTCGGGCCGGCATCGCGCCTCGGGTTGGCGCTCGACATCGATGCCGCGCGTGCGATGTGGTTGGCCGGCCGCCGCAAGGATGGGTTCGAGCACGTGCGCGAGCTCCACGGACCGGCGCTCGCCTTGGCCTCCGACGAGGCAAGAGCGAGATTCTGGAGCCAGTGGAACGAGGTCGTCCTCCTGGGCCAGAACGCGGACAGCGCGTCCGTGGCGCGAGGGTTCCAGTCGCTCCTCGATGGGACGCGCGATCTGGCGCCGGATTCGCTGGAGCTCATGGCGAGGTACGCGCTCCAGACGACGGAGGATCAGCGGGGCCGGGAGATCGCACACCAGGAACGGAGGACGGTCCACGGCGCGACGTGGGTCGTGGTGGATACATGGAGCGCCGTCTCGCACATGGAACGGCGACGGATCGCTTGTCTCGATGACGGAGGGTACCTGCTCGCGCTCCGCACGGAGCGGGGCGCCGTCGAGCGGACCGGACTCGTCTTCGAAGGGCTGCTCCAGTCCATCGTGGCGGAGCCGGACACGGCCCGGGCGCGCTAGCCCGAGCTGGACGCTCCGCCCGAGAGACGTCGCAACACGACCTGGGGCGTCGTGCGGGCGCGATCGCCCGCGGCCCACGCGTGCTGCGCGTCCAGAAGGAAGAGGGAGCGCAGGAGCTCGCCCGGGACGACCCGCTCCACGCGCCATGTCGCGCCGCCGTCCGAGGTCGAGAGCACCACCGACTCCGCGACGTCCGCGTAATAGCCCACCGCGCAGCCATTCCTGTCGTCCGCGAACTGGACCGCCGAGATCGAGAGCCGGTCCGGCTCCGTCTCGACCTCCGGAACCACGTCATGCCGCGGCGATTCGCCGCGCGGCAACACCCGGACGATCGGAACGCCGCTCTCCTGTCGCACCCACGTGACGCCGCCATCCTCGGTGTGGAAGATCGTGCCCTGCTCGCCCACGATCCATCCGTGCGACGCATCGGTGAACGTGACGTCCCAGAACGTGGGGTGCTCGCCTTCCCTGAGGGGCACGGGCACTCGCGTCCAGTTCCCTCCACCGTCGCTGGACCGGTACAGGGCTCCGTCGTGCCCGACCATCCATCCGTTCCAGAGGTCCACGAAGTGGATTGCGTTGCCGGAGAGGTAGCCGTTCTCGGCCTTGTTCGTGACCAGGAGGCTCCATGTTTCGCCGCCGTCCTGCGTGCGGACCACGCTCGCGGGGCCCACCGCCCATCCGTTCCGTGAGTCGATGAACTGAACGTCCGACAAGCCATCGCCGCCCGAGCGTCCATAGCGCACGGGTCGCCAGCTCGCACCACCGTCCGAGGTGACGAGCACGATTCCGCCATAGCCGACCGAGACGCCGCGGAGCGAGTCGAGGAACTGGACACCGCCCATGGAGAATCGCGAGCCGCCTCCGCTCAGGACGCCGCTCTGGAACGACCACGTCCGTCCGCCGTCCCTCGTGCGCCCGACGATGCCGCCGTCGATCGCGTAGCCTCCCCCCGTGATCCAGCCGTTCAAGGAATCGGTGAACCACATGCCGTCGAACTGGGCATCAGTGGGTATGGCCGTGGCTTCCCAGAGCTGGCGCGTGCCTGGACGCGCGCAGCCGGAGACGAGGAGGAGAGCGATCGCGCCCCACGCGCGAATCGATCTCACTTGGGCGCGGCGCTCTTCGAAAGACCCATCGCGACGCGTCCCTCGGCCTTGATCATGTCTTCGAAGTCCTCCATGTGGAACTGAAGGCCGAACGCGATCGCGCCCCAGCCGAAGCCCTCCCGCCTGAGCTGCGCGATGTCGTCGAGACCGAGGCCCTCTCCCGAGTTGGCGAGCAGCGTGTGCGCGATGGTGAGCTCGCCCCAGCTGAAGCTGTACAGCGACTTGTCCTCGAGGAGCGATTCCTCGGTCTGCTTGAATTCCCTGGCGAGCCGAGCCGTCATCGTCGCCTGCCCGCGGTCCCGGGCTTCCTGGTTCACCCGATCCACGGTGAGCGCGATGCGCTTGTCGGTGTCGCGCCGCATGTCGGACGGCATCGATTCGGCGCGGTCGCGCACCTCGCCCAGATCCACCTTCGGGCGCTCCCTCTCCGCGAAGCAAGGCGCCGCGACCATCACGACCGCCGTGGCCAGGATGAGTCCGCACGTGCTCCACCCATTCGTCTTCATGGTCTCCTCCTCTAGAAGTAGCTCGCAGCCGTCAGCGTGAGCCCGGCGAGCGGCGTCAAGTTGTCGAAGCGATCCCGCTTCCACTCGTAGTACCAGCCGAAGCGGAGGATGGAAGTCGGCTGCGGCCGGAGGTTGAGGCTCGCGGCGACGCGCGTGCGCGAGTCGCCGGGGAGCCCGGCGTCCAAGTCGACCGTCTCGGCCCTGAGTCCACCGCTCAGGCTCGTGCCACGCCAGGCGTGGAACAAGGGAGCGCGGAGCGTGCGCGTGGCCTCGAGCGACGCGCCCCACTGGCGCTCGGCGTAGAGCCCTTCCAGCCCAGGCGGAATGTCGATCAGCGCCGCCGCCGCCTCGGTCGCGAGCTCGAGCCCCATCGCGTGCGCGATCCCGTCGGCGGCGAGGACGTGGACGAATCGCATCCCGTCGACCTCGCCGCCCGCGATGTGGGTCTGGTTGTAGGGCCCGGACTGGATCGCGACGCCCACCTCGCCCCGGCCCGGCTGGATCGCGAACCGCGCCACCGCCGCGGGCAGGCCGTTCTGGTCGCCATAGTTGTCCCGTCCGGCGGGAATGCGCGTGCCGCCCGACGCATCCATGATCACGCCGTCATCGAAGCCGGTCACGAGGTCGACCTCGTACCGGAGCGGAGTCGTGTGGCTCCACGATCCCGTGCCGCTCATCCCCACGCCGAGCTGCGCGTTCGGTACGCCGAGGATCTGCGTCGCGACGAGGGACCGCTCCCAGAATTCGTACGCCGCGGCGTCGTGACTCAGGTTGGTGCGCCCGAGGGGGACGAGGAAGATCCCCGCGTGCGCCTCGTGCGTGCGGCCCAGGGTTGCCTGGAGCTCCGCGCGTTCGAGGGTGAAGTCATCGGGCACGTGG
>DATEOQ010000367.1:0-3603 GCA_035273905.1 Candidatus Eiseniibacteriota bacterium
GTACGGGGCGAGCGACGCGGGGAAGGGCGAGCGGATCCTCCTCGAGTACGTGAGCGCCAATCCGACCGGGCCCCTCAACATCGTGAGCGCGCGCGCCGCCAGCCTCGGCGACACGCTGCTCCGGCTCCTCAATGCGACGGGCCATCGAGCCGAAGGGGAGTTCTACGTCAACGACGCGGGGCTCCAGGCGGAGCTCTTCGGGGCCTCGGTGCGCACGCGATTCCAGGAGCGGATCGGCGTTCCGGCCGCTCCCATTCCCGAGGAGGGCTACCAGGGCGCGTACGTCGCGGATCTCGCGGCGGCGCTCGACGAGGCCCAGGGACGCGCGTGGCTCGCGCTCCCCGAGAAGGAGCAGCGCGCGCGCTTCGGACGCTGGGGCATCGACCAGAATCTCGAGATCCAGCGCCGCGACCTGGAGCGCTTCGGCGCGCGCATGGACCGGTATTTCCTGGAGAGCGGCCTCCACGCGGGAGGCGCGGTCCAGGAAGCGCGGGCCATGCTCGAGAAGCGGGGCGTGCTCGACGAGCGGGAGGGGGCGGTCTGGTTCCGCTCCACCGAGTTCGGCGACCAGGAGGACCGGGTCATCGTGCGCTCGAACGGCGAGCCGACGTATTTCCTCGCCGATACGGCGTACCACCACGACAAGTTCAACCGCGGCTTCGACCGGCTCATCGACATCCTCGGCCCGGATCACCACGGCCACGTGCAGCGCATGCAGGGCGTGCTCGACGCGCTCGGCTGGGACAAGAGCAAGTTCGAGGTCATCGTGGCGCAGTGGGTGCGGCTCCTCCGGGGCGGCGAGACCGTGAAGATGTCGAAGCGGGGCGGGGAATTCATCACGCTCGAGGAGCTGGTGGACGAGGTGGGCGTGGACGCGGCCCGCTTCTTCTTCCTCATGCGCCGCGCGGAGAGCCCGATGGATTTCGATCTCGAGCTGGCCGTGAAGCGGTCCGAAGACAATCCGGTCTACTACGTGCAGTACGCCCACGCGCGGATCGCGCACGTGCTCGACTACGCGCGGGCGCAGGGCGTGGCGGAGCCGGATCCCGAGCGGGCGGATCTCGCGCTCCTCGCGGAGCCCGAGACGCTCACGCTCCTCCGCGGGCTCGCTGCGTTCCCGTCCCTCGTCCTCGCGTCCGCCCGGAGCCGGGAGCCGCACCGCATTCCCGCGTACCTGAAAGAGCTGGCCGCGAAGTTCCATTCCTTCTACCACCAGCATCGCGTCGTGACGTCCGACGCGCCGCTCACCGCCGCGCGCCTTCTGCTCACGAAGGCGACCGGGGCGGTGTTCCGGCGCGGGCTCGGCCTGCTCGGCGTGAGCGCCCCGGAGGCCATGTAGCGCATGAGCATCGCCGTCGTCGGCTCCATCGGACTCGACACGATCCAGACACCCGCCGGGCGGGTGCACGAGGTGCTGGGCGGGTCGGCCGCGTACTTCTCGCTCGCGGCGCGCCACTTCATGCCGGTCTCCGTGGTCGCCGTCGTGGGGAAGGACTTCCCGCGCGAGGCGCGCGCGCTCCTGGACCAGTCCGACGTGGACCTGGCGGGACTCGAGGTTCAGGAAGGAAAGACGTTCCGGTGGGAGGGCGTCTACAGCGACGACATGAACACGCGCGAGACGATCCGGACGGAGCTCAACGTGTTCGAGCGTTTCAAGCCGGACCTCCCGGACCGGACCCGCTCGCTCAAGAACGTCTTCCTCGCGAACATCGATCCCGTGCTCCAGCGAGAGGTCTTGAGCCAGCTCGATCAGCCGAGGTTGGTCCTCGCGGACACGATGAACTACTGGATCAAGACCAAGAAGGCCGAGCTCCTCGAGACGCTGAAGCAGGTGCGCATCGTGATCATCAACGAGGAGGAGGCGCGCGAGCTGACGGGGGAGGCGCTCACCCACAAGGCGGCGCGCGCCATCCTGTCGCTGGGCCCGGAGACGGTGGTGATCAAGCAGGGCGAGCACGGCGCGTTCTTGCAGGGCCCCGAGCTGTTCTTCACGTGTCCCGCCTTCCCCATCGACAACGTCATCGATCCGACCGGCGCGGGGGACAGCTTCGCGGGCGGATTCGTCGGCGCCCTGGCTCGCATGGCGCGCGTGAACGATCACAATCTGAGGCGCGCGGTCGTGTACGGCTGCGTGCTCGCGTCGTTCACGGTCGAGGGGTTCGGTGTCTCCGGCCTCGCGCGCGCCGACCGCGATTCGATCCTCGCGCGCGCGGAGGCGATCTCCGACATGACGAAGTTCAATCTGTCGGACACGGCGCGCATCCTGCGATGACCGGCGAACCGACGGCGACGGAACCCCGACGCGCGGGGACCTGTCGTCGGACGGCGACGCGTCCTGTTCGAAGCGATCGGTGTTCAGGTTGCGGAATCGTGACGATGCGCGCGACATGGCACGGCGATTGCCCGGGGCCTTCACCCTTCAGCCACGACACGACACGCGGAAGGGGGCGCGCCTGAGTGCCATGACGACGAAGGGACACACCACCCGTACGCCTCGAGCCTGGGCGTCGCGCGTCCTCTGGACGGTCGTGCCCTCGTTCTTCGCGGCGCTCCCGATCCTGATCGCGCTCTTCGGCGGCGCGGAGCTCCGCGCGAGCCGCTGGGACTGGCCCGCCATCGCGGTCTGGGCGGTGCTCCTCTTCGCGGCCGAGGCGCTCCCCGTGCCGCTTCCGCGCGGCGGCTCGATGACCATCGCGTCGATCCTCGACATCGCCGCGATCCTCCTGTTCGGCCCCTGGATCGCCGCCGCGCTCGATCTCGTCACCACGATTCCGGCGCAAATGCTGATCCTCCGAAACCGCACGGGCACTGCGGCGCTGAGCGCCGGCCTCTACGCATCCACCACGATCGTCGCGGGCGCCGCGTATCTCGCGGCCGGGGGCGCGCTGGGAGCGCCTCGCGTTCCGCAAGACATCCTTCCGCTTCTCCTCGCCGGCTCCCTCTACTACGCGCTCAACACGGGATGGGTGAGCCTCGTCCTCGGCTCGCAGATCCGGGAGCCGGCGATCACGATCTGGCGCCAGCAGTTCCAGGACGGCCTCGCGCAGTACGCGCTCTCGATCGGCTACGGCCTTCTCTTCGCGGTGGTCGGCATGTCGGCGGGGCTTCCCGGCGTGCTCCTGCTCGTGCTGCCGCTCCTCTTCGCGCGCTACGCGCTCCGGCTGTACGCGGATCTGCGGCAGGACCACGTGAGCTTCGTGCGCGCGCTCAGCCTCGCGCTCGACGCGGTGGATCCGTACACGCACGAGCACTCCGTGCGGGTCGCCGAGTACTCGGTGCGCGTCGCGCGCCGCATGGGGCTGCCGGAGTCGGAGGTCGAGACCATTCGTTATGCCGCGCTCGTCCACGACATCGGCAAGATCGCCCAGCGTCCCGACGTGATCCGGAAGCCCGACACGCTCGACGAGGAGGAACGGCGGCTCATGATGCGCCACCCGGAGGCAGGCGCCCGCATCATCGGGCAGGTCCGCGCGCTCGGCGACGCGGCGAAGATGGTGCGCACGCACCACTGGCGTCCCGACGGCCGCGGCTATCCGCCGGGGCTCACGGAGGCGGACGTGCCGGTGGGCGCGCGCGTCATCCACGTCTGCGACGCGTTCGACG
>DATEOQ010000368.1:0-2091 GCA_035273905.1 Candidatus Eiseniibacteriota bacterium
GACGGATCCCGATGCCGGCCGCGCGGTTGAACATGAGCACGTCGACCTGCGGCATGAGATACAGGCGGACCGAGCCCACCTCGTCCACCCGGAGGCCCGTGGCCGCGACGATGGCGGGGGTCCCTGCGCGGAACCAGTCGGTCTCCGCGGTTGCCTCGATCGCCTCGTGCCCGGCCACCATCTCGAGCGGGAGGTCGATCGCGGGCGGCGCCACGCGTGCTGGCGCCGTGGACTCGTGGGCCGGCTCGCCCTCCGTCTTCTCCGCTGCGGTCACTTGCGGAGGAGCTTGAACGCGTGGTCGCGGCTCTTCGTGTCGATCATGTGCTGGATCCAGACCATCGCCAGAGGCTCGAGGAGCCGCGCGCGGCGGAGTGGCCCCAGATCCACCACGGACCATCCCAGCGAGGACGCGAGCTCGGCGACCACCTTCTTCGCGGACGCATCATCGCCGGCGATGAACATGTCCGGCGGTCCGCCGGCGAAGCCGGGGCTCACCATGTGGTACGCGCCGACCGTGTTGAACGCCTTCACCACCCGCCCGCCGGGAATCCAGCGCTGTACCTGCTCTCCGCCCGAGTCCGAGAATCCCAGCGCGAGCGCGAGCTCGCCACCATCCATCGTGAGCGGATTGGTGGCGTCCAGCACGACCTTGCCGTCGAGATTGGACTGTCCCGCGAGCTTCAAGGCGTTCTCGGTTCCGTCCCAGCGGGTCGCGACGATGACGAGGTCTCCAAACGAGGCCGCCTCCTCGAAGGTTCCGACGGACGTACGCGGGCCCGACTTCGCTGCCCAGTCCTGGATCGCCTCCTTGTCGGGAGAGCGCGTGCCCAGCGTCACGTCGTGTCCGCGGGTCGCGAGCCCTGCCCCCAGCGTCCGCCCCACGTCTCCGGAACCCAAAACGCCGATCTTCATCCGAGTGTCCCTCCTCGATTTGGAGCCGAGACCCGCACAACGTCCAGTGTAGCCCTTCCGAGTCTTGCACGCCCGGCCCCCCCTCGGTGCTACCATCAGGGGCGCTATGGCTCGAGGCCGTCGCCGCCTGTCCGCCTTCCTCCCCCTCGCGTGCCTGGCGGCTCTTTCATCGTTAGCGTTCGCCTCCAACCCTGAGCCTTCCGGCGACCCGCTCACTGCGGGCGAGGCCGCATGGCAAGCTGGGGACTACGACGAGGCGCGCGCCTACTTCCAGTCCGCGCTCGATCAGGCCGACCTGCGGAAGGGCGCTGCCGACACGACCGCCGCGGTAGCGCTCGGCCGTATCGGCGCGCTCTTGTTCGAGCAAGGCGAGTGCCAGGAAGCGATCTCGTACGATCGGCGCGCGCTCGCGATCCTCGACGCCTCGGGCGCGAGCTCGCTGAAGCGGGCCGATGCGCACTCCCAGCTCGCCGCGGCGCTCTCCGCATGCGACGACCCGCGCGGCGCCGAGCGCGAGCGTACGCGGGCGCTCGAAGCGTGGAAGGATGCCCGGGCGGAGTCCTCGCGCGCCGCGGCCTTCTGCCTCACCGACCTCGCTCGCGACTGCCTGAGTCTCGGCAAGATCACCGAAGCGCGCGACCATCTCCTGCGCGCGCGAGGCATCCTCGAGCATCTCTATGCAACGGACGATCCGCGCATCGCGCCGACGATCCTGGGGCTCGGCGAGGTCGCCGAGGCGGAAGGGGACTACGACCGCGCGCGCGCGTTCTACCGCGAGGCGGTCGTCATCCGCCGCCGCTCGCTCGGGCCGGACCACCCCGCCCTCGCCGAGGCCCTGGCCGATCACGCGCGCGCGCTCATCCGCACCGGCAACATGGGGGACGCGGTCGAGGCTTCGCTCGAGGCGGAGTCGATCCGCCGCGCCTATCTGCGGTACACGGTGCGCGCGCTGCCGGAGCGGGAGGCGCTCTCGTACGAGAGCCGGCTCCCCTCGGGGCTCGGCGTCGCGGTCGCGGCCGGCGTGCGCACGTGGGACTCCACCCTCGTCGAGCGCGTGTGGGACTCGGTCGTGCGATCGCGCGGCGTCGTGCTGGACGAGATGGCGCTCCGCCATCACTGGAGCGATGAGCTGGGGGACACGACATCGGACGATCTCATCAACGCGTGGACCGGCGCGCG
>DATEOQ010000369.1:0-3341 GCA_035273905.1 Candidatus Eiseniibacteriota bacterium
GTGGTAGTGCTGGTACGACGCGTCGATGCGCCACTGGAGGGCGTTCCAGAAATAGCCGAGTCCGAGCGTGAGGGCCGCTCCCTTGACCGGCGCGCTCGCGTCCCTGCGATTCGGATCGAGGCGGATCAGCTGCACCCCCGCGCGAAGCGGGAGCGCCGGCTTGAGGCGGTACTCGCCGCCGATGTTGAAGGTCGAGTTCATCCGGTCGATATCCGGGATCTGATACGTGAAGTCCTGGCGGAACTCGCGCGCGAGCTGCATCTCGGCCCCGAGCACGCCCTGCTTGTTCGGGAGGTCTACCGAGAGCCCGCCGGCGAAGTTGTAGCCTTCCCGCCTCACGTCGAGCTCGTTCACGGTGGGAATGACGACCTCGTTCGCGCGGATCCACTCGATCTGGCGGTAATAGGCCCAGCGGGCGCCCAGATGAACGGGACGGCCGGGGAGCCCCACGAGCCAGCGCGTACTCACCTCGTTGTGCCGCAGCCCGCTGAGGAACGCGGACCAGTGCTTCTTGAACACGTTGTCCGGATCGGCGACGCCAGAGAGCGGGTTCATGAAGAACTGCGGCGCCCAGTTGATCCGCGCCACCTCTTCCCCGTCGAAGGAGCGGTGCCGTCCGTCCACGATCCCCTCGAGCCAGGACATGTTCTTGTAATGAATGGCGGCGCCGTACGCGACTTCGGGGCGGTCCCAGTCGAACTCGTCCTGGTTGAGAGGGGACTGGCCGACGCCGGTCACGTTCGCTTTCGCATATTGCCCCCATCCCGAGAGTGTCATCTCCGAATTGAGGACATGGGGCCGATACATGGCCCCGCCCTGGATCTCCGTCCGCTCGCTCGTGACGTTGAGATCGTACGGAATGAGGAGGCGTCGGTTCTCGCTCTCGGTCCGATACCCGATCCGTGCCCCCAGCGTGAGCCCTTCCAGGAATTCGCGCGCGTAGATCACGGAGATCGTGGGCGATACGACTCCGGCGCCGAACGTTCGATCGGTCGTGACCGGCGACAGCTCCGGCGCGACGGGAAGATCGAAGTCGCGGATGAACCGTGCGTCGTCGGGCGAGGGCGTCTGGTCGTGACGGCTCGCGTCCACGTTGGCGTAATCGAAGGTCGCGGCCATGGCCCACTTCCCTCCGGGCCGGAACTCACCGCGAATGCCGGCCCCGTGCAGCACCGCGCTGTTCGCGAAATCGTAGTCGGTCGCATCGTGCCCCTGATACGTGATGGGCACCTCGACGTACGAGCTGTCCCGCGACTCGCGGAGCCCAGCCGGATTGTTGGAATACCCGTACGGGTCGAGACGGCTTTGATCGTCCGGGATGGCGACTTCGATGCCGCCCATCGCCTTGAGCCGGGCGGAGTCATTCCCCTTGAACGGCTCGACCGGTGTTCCGTTCAGCCAGGCGTCGATGACCTGTGCCTTGACCGGGCCCGCCGTCGCGGGAAGGACGAGGATCGCGGACGCGACGAGAAGCGTTCGCGCAGAGCGCGTCAAAGAGGACATGGCGTACTCCGGGATCGATACGATGCGGGGAGTGGTCATCGGGCGCTCAGGGCCGCAAGTAGATAGGGATCAAGTCCGAGACGCTACGGGCCTTGGTCGTCCCGTCCACGATGGTGAACCGCACGGCGTAATGCCCACCCGGCTGGAGCTTGATGTCGTCGGGCCATGGAGCGCCTAAGTCGCCACCAGCGGAATCGGCCCGAGCGATCATATCGCGGCGGATCTCGAGCCCCCACTTGCCCATCGCCCAGCTGCCGCGAGCGACCACATCGGCCTGGCTCAAGTCTGGAAGATTGGAGCGAAACGACGGTTGATAGTCGCCCGGATTCCACGTCTTGTCGGGTTCGGTCGGGTTGTCGACCCGGATCGGATTGAAGATTTCGCAGGCGCTGAAATCCTTGGACACCGTGTTCCAGATGACGGTGCTTATCGGCTTCCCGCGGTTGAACCGGACTTCACGAGGGTTCTTGCTCGCGATTTTGAGAGGAACATAGGTGCCCGAGTCGTGGTTGGCGAACATGTACGTGAACTTGCCCACGTCCCGGACGGGCCCCGAGCCGTCGTCGTAGAAATCCTCCATGTACGCGCCGCCTGGATGCTCGGTGGAACCGACGTCGTCGTGAGAACCGTCCGTGGCCGCCGCCCCGAATTCCGTGGGGCTCACCGGAGTGGCAGGATCGGTGGTCTCCGCTCCCCAGCGCCAGAGGTCCTTGGGATAGCCGCCCGTCGCCGTCGAGAAGATCTCGACGAGGACCTCGTCTTCCTGGATGTTCCGGTTGATCGTCCACTTCGCGGGGTTCACGAGCTCCGTGTTGCCCGTGGTGCAGTCGATCAGCGTGTCTCCGTTGTCCGCCACGACGTCGGCGGTCGTGACGAGCGGCATATGGAGACGGTTCTCGGTCGGGTCGGGCCACTGCAGCAGGAAGAGGATGCCGTCGGGTTGGTTGAACTTGTCCACGGTCCAGAGGCTGCGTACCGAGAGGTAATACGTCCCCCCGCGCTCGCCTCCCTCGTTATGCATCCGGATGACCGACGCATCGCCGGTGATGGCCCACTCGATATCCGTCACCCGGCCGTCGATCAGGAGCTCACGTGATTCCTGCTGAGGCGAGTTCTGGAAAATCTCGTTCCCCCGAACCGCCGTGATGTCGCTAACGGGGTTGGGTTCGGTGGGTTGAGTTTCGCCGCAGGAGAGGCTCGTGGCGGCGAGCACGGCACAAAGAATCCCTGTACGTAGCATCTTCCCAGAAGGCATCTATCGTCCTCGGATCATTCGGACTGTAGGGGGGGAATCGGGTCGTAGGTTACGAATCCAGGCTTTGGACTGTCAAGCGAAAAGCCCCGGATCGAGGTCGGGGAAAATCGGGTACCTGGCTTCCATTGCAGCGACTTCCGGCTCCTCGAGCGGCCCCTGGCCGAGCGCGCGGTCGAGGCGTCCGAAGCGCTCCAGGTGCTCTTCGGTGCGTCGATGCGCGTACGGGACCAAGGTCCCGGTCTTCATGATGAACGCCCAGTCGCTCGCCTGGGCCAGGAGGAGCTCGCGGCCGGCCTGACGGAGCGCCCGGCGGCGGAGATCGTTCCCGCCGTCCCCTTCTCTCGCGAGCGCGGCCATCCGCTCGGACGCCCGGAGCAGGTGGCGGTAGATCCAGTCGTTCGAAGGGTCCAGCCAGACGCTCGAGTAGCCTCCCGCTCCCCAGCTCGACGGAAAGAGACTTCCTTCGGCGGCGCGCGGGATTCGAGCCACCGCCTCGGTCGCCGACACCGCCTCGAGATCGTTTCCTTCCGCCACTCGATCCAGAACCAGGTCGAGCCACTCGGGTCCCTCGTACCACCAGTGG
>DATEOQ010000370.1:0-6461 GCA_035273905.1 Candidatus Eiseniibacteriota bacterium
TTCGGATCGTTCGTGCTCGCCCAGGAGATGAAGCAGCCCGACCGCGGTGTCGCCCTGATCCGCTCCGGACTCGAGAAGAATCCGGAGAGCTGGCGGCTCGCGTTCGAAACCGGATTCCTCCACTACGTGTGCCGCCACGACTACGTCGCGGCCGCGCACTATTTCATGCTCGCCGCGCGCGCCCCCGACCATCCGGAGTACGTGGATCGCTTCGCGGCGTTCGCGAGCCAGAAGGCGGGCCAGGACGAGCTCGCGGTCCTCCTCTGGCGCCGCGTGCTCGTGACCGGGAACAAGTACATGCAGGACGTCGCGCGCCGCGAGATCGAGCGGCTCGGAGGAACCCTGTGATCTCCAACCAGACGTTCATCACGATCGCGGCCTTCCTGATCGGGCTCGTGCTCGGCAGCTTCCTCAACGTCGTGATCGCGCGGCTGCCCAAGCGCCAGTCGATCGTCTCGCCGCCGTCCCGCTGTCCGAAGTGCAAGGCGCGGATCCGTCCCTGGGACAACATCCCCGTGCTTTCCTGGGCGTTGCTCGGAGGGCGCTGCCGCGACTGCCGGACGCGGATCTCCTGGCGTTATCCGCTGGTCGAGCTCCTGTCGGGACTCCTTCTCGCGGCGCTGGTGCAGCGCGTCGAGCATCCGGCCCTGCTCGTGCCGCACGCGGCGTTCCTCCTCGCGCTCCTCGCGGTGACCTGGATCGACCTCGACACGCAGACCATCCCCGACGCACTCACCATCCCGGGCCTGGGCGTGGGCCTTGCGGCGAGCCTCTTCGGACCGCCGGGATTGAGCGCCGCGCTCCTCGGCGCGTTCGTCGGCGGCGCGAGCCTGTGGCTGGTGGGCTACGGCTACGAGCGCGCGACGGGCGTCCCCGGCATGGGAGGGGGGGACGTGAAGCTCGCGGCAATGATGGGAGCGTTCCTGGGCATGGGAGGAGTGTTCGGCACGATCTTCCTCGCGTCCCTCTTCGGCACGCTCTTCGGCGTCGTCCTGATCGCACGGGGCAAGGGATCGAGGCGCACCGCGATTCCGTTCGGCACCTTCCTCGCGCCGGCGGCCATCGCGCTCCTCCTCTACGGAGATTCGCTTTACGGGTGGTACCGGTCTCTCGTGCCGTGACGCGTGCACGATGCACGACCGGCGCGCGGCGTGCCCCGTAGGCACATGGCTCGATCGCGCCACGCACTGCGGGAAGTCCCTTGATTCCAGCCCTGCCGTCGCGCGCAGCCGCCGCTCTTTGCGTGGGTTCGACCGTGGCATGTCCCTTGCGTTCCTACGTTCCGATGCTCGAATCACATGGAAGGAGAGCGAGGATGACGCGTGTGGAACCTCCTGTGCGTCGCGGCCGTCAGGCCTGGGACGCCGGGTTCAGTTTGATGGAGCTCATGGTGGTGCTCGTGCTGTTCGGTATCGTCAGCGCGATCGCGCTTCCGGGCTTCAACAAGTTCATGCGCGCGATGGATCTCAACAATCAGATCCAGGTTCTCGCGACCAACATCCGCGTCGTGCGCCAGCGCGCGATCACGGAGAACAACAACTGGGTGGTCTACTACGATTCCGCGAACAAGGGCTGGGGCTGGTGGGATGACGACGACAACGACGGGGTGAAGGACGGGCCCGAGCACTACCAGGATGTGACGCCCCTGCCCGGCTGGATCACGGTGACGAACTCGTCCACGAACCCGTTCGCGTCGGACACGCTCACGTTCCAGCCGAACGGAGCCGCAAGCGAGTCGGGCAGCGTGATCTTCACGAATCCGGACGGCTACACGAGGTCGCTCTCGGTGGTTCGCCCGACGGGGATGGTGACGGTCCAATGACGAAGCGAGCGAATGACGTGAGGCGGCGAGTGGACGGCGAGGACCGGGGCTTCAGCCTTCTCGAGGTCCTCTTCGCCCTGACCTTCCTCGCGGTCGGCATCATGGCGGTGGCTTCGATGATCCCGGCCGGCACCCGCGGCGTGAGCCAGAGCCGCGTGCTGACGACCGGGCTCATGGCGGCCCAGGTCAAGATGGAGGACCTGAAAGGGACCCCCTTCCTGAACCTGACCCCCGGCACTTACTCCGACACGACGTCGGTGTTCACCCGCACCTGGACCGTGACCGACTCGGTCCCGATGGCGGGCTGCAAGAAGCTCAGCGTTACGAGCCGATGGATCGACTCGCACGGCAGCCAAGCGACGGTATTGACGAGCTATGTCTCGAAATAACCACGGCACGGACGGCCGCAGCCACGAGGTGAGTCCCGTGATGGCCCATCGAACGCATCGAAGCGCAGGCTTCACCCTGGTCGAGGTCACGATCGCGCTGGTTCTGTTCGCGCTCGTGATCGGTTCGATCTACGAGATCTACGTCCGAGGCGAGAAGTCCCAGCAGATCGGGATCGAGCTCGCCGAGGCGAACCAGAACGCGCGCAGCGGCGTGGATCTGATCGCCCGGGAGCTTCGTTCGGCCGGCTACGGGGTGAATCCCTCCACGCAGCCCGCGATCGTGGTCGGGTCGCAGTACCGCGTGACGTTCGCGGTCGACATGAACGGCAACCGGCAGATCGATATGGGCGAGGTGATCACGTACTTCCTCGACCCGAACACGAGCGATCCTCTGATCGCGAACAGCTCGAACCCCTACGACTTCGTCCTCCGGCGCGTGGTGGGAACGGCCGGAGACTCGATCCCCGTGCCGCAGGCGGGGCATGGCGAGATCGTGGCCTACGGCCTGACGCAGCGCACGGCGGACAACATCACGGCCAAGAACGTGCCGCTGTTCTCCTACCGCGACGTGAACAACGTGGCGCTCGAGCTGAAGGCGGGCACGTCGAACGATGCGGACGGCACCTTCTATGGAAAGACCGTCTCGAACGCGGACCTCGGCAAGCCGCCGGGACCGGGCGTCTCCAGCATCGTCAAGTCGATCCAGGTCAACATGGTGACCGAGACGAAGCAGAAGAACGTCCAGACCGGCGGGTACGACCGGGTCTCGATCGCGACCTCGGTCGAGCCGCGCAACTTCCCGTTCCTCGCGCAGGCGAACCAGTTCACCCCGGGCAACACCGGAGCGACGGGCACGGGGACGGGATCCGGAACGGGCACGGGGAGCGGTACCGGAACGGGCACCGCGACGGCCACGGCCACCGGAACGGCCAGCGGGACCGGCACCGGAACGGGCACCGGACTTCCGGCGAGCCAGCCGCCGATCCACATTCCGACCGACCGCGTGCTCGCGCTCGCACTGGGCGATCTGAACGAGAACGACAGCCAGGAAGGCTCTGCCGTGACGGCGAACAACCAGCACGATCTCGACATCGTCGTCGGAACGCGGGCGAGCGGCATCGCCAACATCCGCGTCTGGTGGAACGGTGAGCCGGACCGCTACTCGGGCGGCGTGTGGTTCCGTCAGACCGAGAGCTTCCTCGGAAACGCGTCCTACGACATCCCGGTTCTCGCGATGGCGAACGTGGACCGGTCCGCTCCGGAGTACCGCGACGTCCTTGCGGGCGTGGCGACGGGAACGAACACGGGCCGGTTCCAGGTCTGGCAAAACCAGGCCTTCGGGGACATCGGGATGGTGCCGGGCAAGGTGGGCGCCATGACGAACCCGGCCACGCCGAATAATCAGTACTGGGACAACCCCGGAACGGGTGAAGTCCGCGGACTCGCGGTCGCAGACCTGAACGGGGACGGAAACGCGGACGTCGCGGTCGGATCGAAGACGAACACCAGCCAGGGCAGGGTCGGAATCTGGTGGGGCGACGGCGACGGTCACTTCGCCCACGACCCCACGCTCGACGTGTACACCGCGAGCGGCGAAGTGCGAAGCCTGGCCATCCGGGACATGAACGCCGACGGTTATCCCGACATCATCGCGGGCACGGTGACGAACAGCGCAAACACCTCGGGCGGCATCGACATCTTCTACAGCAACGGACTGTCCATCCGACGGTTCACGACGATCTACACGGTCGCCGCGGGTGGGGCAGTCTACGGTATCGCGGTCGGACTCATGGACGCGGACAGCTACCCGGACGTGGTCACCGCGGTCGGGACCGGCAACCTCACGGGCAAGATCGAGTTCTGGAAGAACAGCGGAAACATGATCGGTGCGCTGGCGCGCCGTGACGAGCAGCCGACCCCCGGCCCCGCGATCTCGGTGGCGATCGGGCCGATCGACTTCGGCAACGCGTCCAACGACATCGTGGTCGGCACGTCGGGCGCTGGCGGCGCGACTCCGCCGGCGGTCCAGGTCTACTTCTGCGACCCGAACGCGGCCAGCGGCGCGATCATTCCCAACGTCTTCAGCTGGGCGGATGCGAACGCGGGCGGCTCGGTGAACGCCGTCGCGGTCGGAAAACTCCAGTGCTCCCAGGATCGCCTGGACGTGGATCCGCTCTACGACATCGTCGCGGGCACCGCCACGAGCGCGAGCACGGGAGACCTGGTCATCTACATGAATCCCTACGCGTCCCTGATCGTCCCATGACGAATCGTTCCGTGGCCCCCGCCCGAACCGGGGAAACCGGCAACGCGATGGTCGTGGCGCTCCTCGTGCTGATGCTCCTGTCATCGGCCGCGGTGGCGTACGTGGCCGTCACCAAGTCGGAGAAGCAGATCTCCGGCAACGCGCGGATCGCGACCGAGGCCTTCTACACGGCCGAGGCGGGGCTCACGGAGGGGATCTACCGGATGTCCTATGCGAAGGACTCGGTCAACTACATCGGCCCCGCCACTGCGTTTGCGGGGTGGGGCAAGTACATCGTGATGTCGAATGGCGCGAGCACCCAGGACCCCAACGCGGCCAACACGGCGTCGGACGGCTTGGACAACAACGGCAACGGCATGATCGACGAGCCGGGCGAGCGGTACCCCGAGACCCCGAGCAAGCAGACGGGCGGGGGCTCGCTCCAGTACCCGTACGTGCGCGTGGAGTACAAGACACAGAGCGGGCAGCTCGTGCGGTACGGCGACGACGACCAGAATCCCACGACGCCGATGCGGGAGAATTTCACCTACGGCGACCCCGTGCTCAAGGTGTCGTCGGTCGGGACCCGAGGCGCGTCGAAGAAGGTGATCGAGGCCGAAGCGGTCCGGTTTCCGCTCATGAACGTGAACGCCGCGATGTGGGCCGGCGGGCCGCTCGGCTTCAACGGCAACGCCTTCCTCCTCGACGGCGCGGACCACGACGCGGACGCGCCGTATGACACGGTTGCTGGAGCGCCGCCCGTCCGGGCCATTCTCACAGAGGGCCCGACGTCCGACGCAACGGTCACCTCACAGCAGTCGGACAACGTGACGGGGCTCGGCGGCGACGCCAGCATCGATCAGTCGACTTTCACCTACGACTTCAACGCGCTCTGGTCGAGCTTGAGCCAGGTCGCCGACCAGTCGTTCACGGGCGCGACTTCGTTCTCGAGCGCGTCGCCGACCCTGGGGACGCTGACCAGCCCGAAGGTCACGGTGGTGGATGGGGACCTCAACATCCAGGGCACCTGGCAAGGAGCGGGGATTCTCATGGTGAACGGGAATCTCAGCATGGGCGGCGGCGCCACGTACAAGGGAATCGTCATCGCGACCGGGGACGTCCGGCTCGCGGGCGGTGGACCTGCCGACGTGGCCCGAATCCTGGGCGCCGTGATCTACCAGGGATCGCTCATCAACGCCTCGGCCCAGGGAGGCTCCGCTCGCGTCTTCTGGTCCTCCGAAGCGGTTCAGAACGCGCTCGGTATGAGCAAGTACACGCTCGCCTGGTGGCGGGAACGGTAACTCAGGGACGGCGGACGGAAAGGGTGATTCCGATGCGTGCCATCGATCGGTTCGATATGCGGCCCAACGCGGAAGCCGGGAACGCGCTCGTCGTGGCGCTCCTCGTGCTGTTCCTCCTCACGTCGCTCGGCATCTCCTACGTGGCGGTGACGAAGGGAGAGAAGCAGATCGCGAGCAACCAGGCCATCGACAGCGAAGCCTTCCAGCACGCCGAGGCGGGCATCACCGAGGTGCTGCTCCGGATGTCGAGCAACACGAATCAGGCCGGGGCGCCGCATTACGGGCTCGCCGAGCCGGGACCCTATGCGGCCGGCTGGGGGCGCTACGTCGTGACGGATCCAGGCAACTCGGGACTCGACCCGAACGCGGCCGCGACCGCGAGCGATGGTCTCGACAACAACGGCAACGCCGCCGTGGACGAGTCGAGCGAGCGCTACCCGGAGGCCGGCTCGAGGCAGGGCTCCATGGCGCTGGCGGACCGGCTCGACTATCCCTGGGTCAAGGTGCGGTACAAGCTGAACGGTGCGAACCAGATCCTGCTCTTCGGCGATCACGACAACAATCCGAGCACGCCGCCGCGAGAAAATCTGGTGCGCGGGGTTCCGGAGATCATCATCACCGCCGCAGGACGTGAAGGGAAGGGCAACAAGGTCGTCACGGTGGAAGCGGTGAAATGGCCGCTACCGCCCATCCCGGGCTCGGTC
>DATEOQ010000371.1:0-6213 GCA_035273905.1 Candidatus Eiseniibacteriota bacterium
CGATCCTCGAGGAGCACCGCGAGGTTGTAGGGGATGGTGGGGTCGTCGGGTGCATGCTCGGCGGCCTTCCGGTAATAGGCTTCCGCCCGTCCCAGCTCGCCCGCCTCGTGCAGCAGCCGTCCCAGGTTCACGTGCGCATCCGCGTACTCGGGATCCATCCGCAGCGCTTGCAGGTAGGCGTGCTGTGCCTCGAGCGGAGAGATGCCGTCCAGCTCGCAGGCGATGTGGAACCACTGCTCCGCGGTCAGCGAGGCCGGCTCGGGCTCGGGGTCCGCCGCGCTGACCACCGGCTTCTCCTCCGTCGCCAAGGGTACGACCATCGACAAGGTCGCGACCTTCGTCTCCTCCGTCACCCCCGCGCGCTCCGCAATCTCGCCCGCGTCGAAATCGAGGACGAACTGTCCGGAATCCGGCTGCCACGGCGCGTGGCCGTCCCACGCGACGGCGCGTCGGCCGTCGGCGAGAATTCGGATCGAGGTCAGGGGAAGGTCGTCGGTGAGCTGGCGTCGCAAGGAGGCCCAGACTCGTCGCACCTGGCCGGGTGGAATCCCGGCCTCGTACAGACCGCGCGTCGTTCTCAAGAGGAGAAGCTGCTGGAAGGTGAATTCGGGAGAGCCGCCCGGGCCAGGCTCGGGGACGATCCCGCCCGCGCGCGCCCAGGCCCGGACCTGGGCCTCGGTCGTCTGAAGAATCCGCGCCGCCTCTCGCGCGGAGTAATGCGCCGCCGCTTCCATGCTCATCCACCGCCCCGTGCTGCCGTTAACGTGATGCCCGCTTGCTTTCCTTCGTAGGGGTGGCCGTACGCTTCGCCTTGGCGGCCGGCTTCTTGGTGGCCGTCTTGTCTTCCTGACCCACGCGGCGCTCGAGGCTCTGCTTGAGCGCGTCCATCAGGTCGATGACCTGCGTCCGCTCCACCTTCGGGCCCGTGGCCGTGATCTCCTTGCCTTCGATCTTCTCCTGCGCCATCGCGAGAACGCGCCCGCGGTACTCGTCCGCGTAAGCGTCCGGCTTGAACGAGTCGGCGGAGAGCTCACCGATCAGCTTGACCGCGAGATCCAGCTCGCCGGCGCGAATGGAGGCGTCGGACCCCTTGTCGATCTCGTTGAAGTCCCGGACCTCGTCCGAGAAGTACATCGTATGGAGCATCAGCCCTTCCTGGCTCGGCCGGATCAGGACGATCGACTCCTTGCCCCGCATCACGAACTTGGCGAGCGCGACCTTCTGCGACTTCTCCATGGCATCGCAGAGGAGCCGGTACGCCTTGGCGCCACCCTTGTCGGGGCCAAGGTAGTAGCTCTTCTCGAAGTAGATGGGGTCGACCTGCTCGAGAGGGACGAACTCGGCGATGTCGATGATCTCGGACGCCTCGCCCTCGACCGACTTCAGCTCCTCGTCGGTGAACTGGACGTACTGATCCTTCGAGAACTCGTAGCCGCGAACGAGCGACGAGCGCTCCACGGTCACGTTGCAGGTGGGGCAGACCATCTGCTGCTTGATCCGCCCGCCGCACTTCTCGTGGAGCAGGTTGAACGAGACGTTCGCGGACGACGCGGCAGTGAACATCTTGACCGGAATCGAGACGAGTCCGAACGAGAGCGTTCCCGAACCGATGCTATGTAGGGGCATACGAGAGTCCTCCGGCGACTTCCGGGAGGCTAGCACCAACCCTTTGCTATACTCAACTGTGAGTGCACTGTTTATCGGATCGCATGGAGTCCGCCTTTAGCGCTCGCTGACTGCGCCCAACCCGCCCGTGACCCCGACCCGAAACCCCAATCTCGAGAAATACCGCCAGAAGCGGGATCCCAAGCGTACGCCGGAACCCTTTGGGGGATCGTCATCTGGCGGGGGTGCCGGTGCTCAGCCGCGGTTCGTGGTGCAGAAGCACTGGGCCCGCGCCATGCACTACGACCTGAGGCTCGAGCTGGACGGAACGCTCAAAAGTTGGGCAGTGCCGAAGGGGCCCTCGACCCGCGCGGAGGAGAAGCGCCTCGCCGTCCACGTCGAGGACCATCCGCTGGAATACGGATCGTTCGAGGGGACGATCCCCGCGGGCAACTACGGTGCGGGCTCGGTCATCGTGTGGGACGACGGCTGGTATCGGTCGTTCAAGCCCGAGGATCTCCTCGAGCAGTACGAGCGCGGGAAGATGGAGCTCGAGTTCTTCGGCTTCAAGATGCGCGGGCGCTGGACGCTGGTCCGGATGTCGCGCAGCGCGAAGGACTGGCTCTTCCTCAAGAAGGACGACGGGCTCGCGTCGAATGCCGAGGCCGTGGATCGCTATCCCGAGTCGGTGATCACGGGGCTCACCGTCGAGGAGATGCGCGATCGCGAAGGGACGCTGGCTTCGGTGCGCGAGCGGGCGGTGTCCCTGGGTGCATCCAAGGGAGATCTCTTCGGCGCGAAAATCCCACTCACGCTGGCCACGCTCGAGAACCGCCCGCCCAAGGGGCCGGACTGGCTCTACGAGGTCAAGTACGACGGCGTCCGCGTGCTCGCGTCCCGGCGCGACGGCGACGTGCAGATGATCGGCCGGAGCGGCGAGGACATCACGAAGCGCTATCCGGAGATCGCCCAGGCGCTGGCGGCGCTCGCGACACCCCGATTCACGCTGGACGGTGAGATCATCGCGGAGGACGAGAACGGTCACCCCCAGTTCGGACGGCTCCAGTCCCGCATGCATCTCACGAAGCCGCGCGACATCGAGACCGCTCGCATTCGGATTCCGACGCGCGCGATCTTCTTCGATTGCCTCGGCGTCCAGGGCTACGACCTGCGCGGATTGAAGCTCGAGGAGCGAAAGGAGCTCCTGGCTCGCGTGGTCCCGCCCCGCGGAACCGTCCAGCGCGCCGATCACATCCTCGAGCACGGCGAGGCCTTCCTCGCAGCTGTCGCGGAGATGGGGCTCGAGGGGATCGTGGCCAAGCGGCTCGCGAGCCGCTACGCGGGCAGGCGCACGCCCGACTGGGTGAAGGTGAAGTGCGACCGTCGAGACCTCTTCGTGATCGGCGGCGCGACCAAACCGCAGGGCGCGCGCACGGGATTCGGCGCGCTCCACGTGGGGCGGTACGACAAGGGCCAGCTCGTCTACGTGACCAAGGTGGGGACGGGATTCGATGACAAGGCGCTGAAGGACATCGGTGCGGAGCTCGAGCCGCTCGAGCGTGCGACGTCGCCGTTCGAGGTGCGGAGTCCCAAGGGGCCGGGGCACACGTGGTACGAGCCGAAGCTCGTGTGCGAGGTGCGCTACACGGAGTGGACGCGCGACGGAGGCCTCCGGCATCCCGCGTTCATGGGGATGCGCCCCGGCGTGAAGCCGGAGGAGTGCCACGCGCCGGAGCCGGTGACGATCGAGGCTGAAGCCGACGCCGCACCGGCGCCGGTCCAGAAAGCCGGCACCGCAGCCAAGCGGGCGAAGACCCGCACCGCTACGAGCGAGCGCCACGAGGTCGCGCTCACCAACCTCAAGAAGAAGTTCTGGCCCGACGGAACGACGAAGGGGGATCTGGTCGGCTACTACGAGAAGGTCGCGCCACTCCTGCTCCCGTACCTGCGCGACCGACCCGTGGTGCTCACGCGCTACCCGGACGGCATCGACGGGAAGTCGTTCTTCCAGAAGGACGCCCCCGTCTACGTTCCGGACTGGGTCCGGACCCAGGTGATCCACGCCCGGGACGCCGATCGCGACATCCGCTACTTCGTGATCGACGACGAGGACATGCTCCGCTACGTGGCGAACATGGGCACGATCCCGCTCCACGTCTGGAACGCGCGTGTGGCGTCGCTGGATCGTCCCGATTGGATGGTGCTCGACCTCGATCCCAAGGAGGCGCCGTTCGCCCACGTCGTCCAGGTCGCGCGGGCGCTCAAGACGATCCTCGACGATCTCGAGCTGCCGAGCGTCCCCAAGACCTCCGGCGCGACCGGCATCCACATCCTGCTCCCGATGGGGCAGCGTTACACGCACGAGGAGGTCCGCACGTTCGCGCGCCTGCTCGCGACGATGGTGGTGGAGACGCTTCCCGAGATCTCGACCGTCGTGCGCTCGATCCGTGGACGCGGGGGCAAGGTCTACGTCGACTTCGGGCAGAATGGACACGGCAACACGATCGTGGCGCCGTACTCGGTGCGGCCCCTGACCGGCGCGCCCGCGTCCTGTCCGCTTCGATGGGACGAAGTGAACGCGCGGCTCGATCCGGCGCGTTTCACGATCCGGACGATTCCCGAGCGATTCGAGGAGATGGAGGATCCGCTCCGGGTGGTCCTGGGCGAGGGTATCGACATGGCCAAGGCCATCGCGGCGATCGAGCGGAGGATGCGTGACTGATCGCGGCACGACCACTGAGCTCAAGTTCCTCGCGAGCGCCTCGGCCGGTGAGGTCTCCGCCATCCTCCTTCGCCCCGAGGCCGCGCGATGGCTCTACGTGTTCGGCCACGGCGCCGGCGCGGGGATGCGGCACCGCTTCATGGAAGACACGGCCCTCGCCCTCGCGGGGCATGGAATCGCGACCTTCCGCTACCAGTTCGCCTACCAGGAGAATCGCTCGCGGCGCATCGATCCGCCCCCCATCCTCCTGGCCACGGTTCGGTCCGCAATCGACGCGGCCCGCCGGGCCGCCCCCGATCTGCCGCTCCTCGCGGGTGGTAAATCGATGGGCGGACGCATGACCTCGCTCGCCGCGTCCAAGGAGCCCTTGCCTGGCGTGAAGGGGCTCGCGTTCTTCGGATTCCCCCTTCACCCGGCGGGACGCCAGGAGCAATCGCGAGGCGATCATCTCGCACAGGTCACCGTCCCGATGCTCTTCCTCCAGGGAACGCGGGACACCCTGGCGGACCTCGATCTCCTTCGCCCGATCATCGACCATCTCGGCGCCCGGGCGACGCTCCACGTCGTGGACGGGGCCGATCATGGGTTCAACGTGCTGAAGCGCTCCGGTCGAACTCCGATCGACGTGATGGACGAGCTGACGCGTACCATGGAAGGGTGGGCGGAGAGCCTGCCCCGGTAGCCGAAAACCCAGGAGCACGCATGCGGATACGAGCGGGAACGAGCGGCTGGTCGTACAAGGAGTGGAAGGGGCACTTCTATCCGGAGAAGCTCGCGGCCAAGGACATGCTGCGCTACTACGCCGAGCACTTTCCGACGGTCGAGGTGAACAATACGTTCTATCGCATGCCGAACCTCACGACCCTCGAGGCCTGGGCTGCCGAGGTGCCGGAGGACTTCTCGTTCGTGATCAAGGCGACGAAGCGGATCACACACGACAAGCGGCTCAAGGACGTCCAGGACTCGGTGGATTATCTGCTCCGCACCGCGGGAACCCTCGGCTCGAAGCTGGGGCCATTTCTGGTCCAGCTCCCGCCGAACATGAAGAAGGACGTGCCGCGTCTGCGCGACTTCCTCGCGGGACTCACCGCTCGGGCCGCGTTCGAGTTCCGCCACTCGTCCTGGCACGACGACGAGGTCTACACCGCCCTCCGCGAGCGCAACATGGCCTGGTGCATCGCCGACACCGGCGAGCCCGACGATCCGCCCTTCGTCTCCACGGCGGACTGGGGCTACTTCCGGCTCCGCCGCGTCCTCTACGAAGAGGCCGATCTCAAGACGTGGGCCGATCGCGTGCGCGGCGAGTCGTGGAACGAAGCGTTCGTCTTCTTCAAGCACGAGGACGCGGGCACCGGCCCCAAGCTCGCGACCCGCTTCCTGGAGCTGTGCCGCTAGGCACGCCTCGGTCATGGCTTCCGTCCTCGCGCGCGACATCAACATGGAAGTCGCGGGGATCTTCCGGGACCTGGGCGTGGCGCACGCCTCACCCCATGGGCGCATGGCCTACAAGCGCGCCGCCCAGGCCGTGCTCGCGCTCGACGAGCCGCTCGACGTTCTGGCCGCACGCGGGGGCATCCGCCAGATACCGGGCATCGGTCCCACCACCGAGACGATCATTCAAGAGTACTTGCGCGAGGGGGCGAGCCCCACGGCGGAGCGCGCGATCGAGCGGAGCGAGAAGCGGGACGAGGTCCGCGCCCTCCATGCCCACCGATCCCACTTCCTGAGCCGCGCCGCCGTCGCCGGCGCCTTTCGCGCACGGCGCGCCAAGGGCGTGATGGCCCCGTCCGACTACAAGGGCGACCTCCAGATGCACACGGAGTGGAGCGACGGCGGCGAGTCGATCGCCTCGATGGCCCAGGCGGCCATGGGCCGCGGCTACAGCT
>DATEOQ010000372.1:0-3223 GCA_035273905.1 Candidatus Eiseniibacteriota bacterium
GATGTGTGGCCGCTGGGCCTCACGGTCGTCGATCGATCACACCGGCTCAACTGCGGAGGGGTCCTTGCCGATAGATCGACGAGCGCCGCAGGGGGCGGCGATCCTCGCATGGAAACGACGAAACGGAGGTCGGACATGGCCGGTTACGGCGACTGGGAGTATTCCGAATATCAGGCGCTGATGACGCGCGGGCGCGACGCGGAGCGGATCTCGATGATCTGCTGGACGGCCGCCGGTCTCGTCTCGGCAATCCTTCTGTCCTGGGGCATCGAAGGGAAGAACGGGAGCCTCATGCTGCCCGTGATCTTCGCGGCCGCGTTCGGCTACTACGCGACCATCCACAGCCGGCAGCAGACCCGCCTCATCGCGGGATACATCAAGGAATTCTACGAGACCCATCCGAACGGCCCGCAGTGGTTCACGCGCCTCGGCCACCTCGAGGTGGTGCCGGGCTTCAACCCGTCCGGCGACTGGGTGTCGACCGTCCTCGTGAACGCGACGGTCGCCCTCGCGATCGTCTTCTCGTGGCTCTACGCGCCGACCAGCGCGCGGGGCGACCTCATGGCGGGCATCGTGACGGGTTGCGGCGTGGCGTTCTCGTTCCACTCGATCTCGGAGACGTCGCGTCTACGTCAGACGAACCCCGGCGCGTTCTGGCGTCAGGTGCACGCCGGCCCGGTGGAGGAGAAGCGTCCGGCCCGTATGGCGCGTAGCTAGGAAGGAAGTCAGCGAGGCCGCTGGGTCTGCTGATCGAAGAGCTTTCGGGCCTCGTCCATCGATAGGAAATGCAGGGGCGGCGCGGCGACGCGCCGCCCCTCGACGTCGGTGCCGCCGAGAAAATCCACAACCACCTGCTGCACGCTCTCCTCGGGAAGCATGTCGTGGAACGCGTTCTGGACCACCAGATGGGTCCCGTTCGGAAATCCCCACGCGACCTCTTCCGCTTCGAACGACGGCGTGGTCGCATCGAGGGCGCCGCTCAGGAAGAGCGCCGGGACGGCGCTGTAGATGCGGTTGCGATAGCGGGGGCCGAGATCGCGGGCCCCGATGGCGCTGCAGAGAACGGGATCCATGTAGAGGTTCCGGATGTTCCCGAACGGCGAGTCCCCGGCCTCCCGCTCCACCTCCGCCCGCCGCTCGGGATTGCCGCCGGAGGCGCAGTTCGCGCTCACCGACATCACCGAGGCGCCCGTGGCCATGGCGTTGTAGAGCACTTGAAGCCGGCCGAGGAAGAAGCGGAAATCTCCGGCGGCCATGGCGTTGAGCATGGCCGGGACCGCGATCACGGTGCGCGGCTCGGTGAGGTCTCCCTGCAGCACCGCCGCGAGCCCCGCGCCGGCGACCCTCATGGTCTGCTGACCCCCTCCCGACGCCGGCCCCGCGTTGAGCGAGATCGGCTGCTCGTTGAGCTTGTCGATGAGCGCCCGCGCCAGCGTTTCCAGGGCCGGATTGGCCTTGTAGTCAGGATCCTGGGCGACGAGTCCCGAAATCCGCCGGAGCTGGAGGTCGAGCACGCCCGGCAGTTTGAGCGCCTTGTCGGGGCTGCGCACGCCGGCGAGCGCCGCGCGCTCGATGCGGGCGGGATAGAGGCGGATCGCCTCGAGCGCGAGCTCGCATCCGTAGCTCGCGGCGACGAGCCTCACGCGCTCGGCGCCGATGGCGCGACGGATGTCCTCGATGTCGGAGGCGCTCTCCCGCGTGTCGAACGCCTCGATGGCGATCCCGATCGCACGGGCCTTCGCGGCGCAGGGCTCGATCTGCTTGAGCAGCGCCTGCCGCATCGCGGTCTCCGACTCGAACATCGTGATCTCGGGCGCCGACGGCGCGCAGGCGAGGGAAGGCTCGGAGAGCCCCGTGCCGCGCTGGTCGGGCAGGATCACGTCGCCGAGCGCGCGAAGCTTCTCGAACAGCTTCGCGTACGACGGGCTACGCGCGAGCGAGCTTCCCGGGATCCCGGGCCCGCCGGCGAGGAAGACGATGGGAGCTCCGGGTTTGGGAGAGGTGCTCTTCCAGCGGATGAACGCGAGATGGATGAGATGAGTCGTGTCCCGATCGCGCGACTCCGGAACGTAGACCCGGCCCAGCTCCGCGTCCCGCGTCGTGCCGTCGAGCATCTGGATCTTGTAGGGCTCGAACGTGAGGCCGCCGGGACCCTTGCCGGCCGCGGGGGCAGCCTTCGAGTCCGCTGGCGCCGCCTTCTTCGTCGACGACTCCGCCTTCTTCTTGGCCGGCGCGGCCGAGGCTTCGCCGGTCAGGGCGATCGCGACGACACACAGGGCGACGAGGACCGCGTTCGGGAGGCGCACGGCGGAAGCGTACATCAGAGAAGTCCCGTGCGCGAGAATTCAGGAAAGCCGCGGTGCCAGATCCCCCATATGAGGAAGAGGACGATCGAGACGATCGCGGCGACGGCGTAGAAGGTCCGGACCGGCCGAGCTGTCCAGGGACCCCCGCGCGCCAGCGATCCGATCGCGAACCCGATCGAGACGGGGAGCGCGAGCGGAACAGTCTGCCCCTCCACACCGGTCGCGAAGTAGATGAAGCCGTACGCGAGCGAGCCGAGGGGGAGGCGCCATGGCGCGCCGTCCTCCGACGCCGCTGGCGACTTCGATTCGAGTGCGGTGAGCCCCACCGCGAACGCCGCGCGCGATGCATCGACCATGTAATGGCCGAGGTGCTCGTCCCAGAAGTAGGCGAGCCCCCAGGGATCGCCCTGCTTCGTGTGATCGAGCATGTCGTGGATCGAGTTCGCGGCCACGTGGACCCCGGAGCCAAGCGCGAACGAGACGCCGGCGGCGAAGAGAAGGAAGGCCAGCCGGGGTGAGGGATGGCGCGCGTGGAGGTCGAGCGCGATCGACGCGTAGAGCGCGAGGAGCGGGAGGGTGCCGAGGAGCTGGATCAGGTCCCCGGCCGTCACTCCGCGCGGCGCGAGAGGGATCTTGACGTAGGCGCTGCCCACGTCGAGGAGCGCGCTCAGGATGCCGAGCCAGGCGAGCCGCGCCGCGAGCGGCCGCACGGCGTCGCGCGTCAAGGTGCGATGATCTCCTGGGTCCAGCCGGAGGCCGCGCGACGGAATCGCACGCGATGATGGAGGCGGTTCTCGCGCGCCTCCCAGAACTCGATCGTCTCCGGCACGATGCGGAATCCCGACCAGAAGGGAGGCCGCGGGATCTTCGTCTCGGGCAGCGAACGGTCGAGCTCCGCGAAGCGCCGCTCGATCTCG